>DAISJI010000007.1:0-2918 GCA_036821585.1 Terriglobales bacterium | reverse complement strand
AACCCGCGGCGGAGGCTCACGAACGCTTCATACGCCGCTTCGCACAAAATGGCCGCCACGGCCAGAAAAAGCCCGCCCAAGAAACCGTACAGGCTTTCGCGGGAACTCAGAAATATAGCATATGCGCCGATGGCGATTAAAGCATAGCGCAGCAAGAATTTGGCGACGGTCGAAGCGCTCGACTGGCGGCGTCCGAAGGGGGTAACCCGGTCGGCAACGGCGCCGATCGCCTGCTTCAGCCACACGAAATTCATCCACGCCACGGCGCAGCCGAGGAGCACGCCGGCAGCAGTCTTCCAGCCAAACAACGGCAGCGCCGCCAGGGTCGCGAGGGCGCCAATCGCCAGCATGAAGCGCCGGATGCGGTCGAGTGCCGCGCCATAGAACAGGTCGGCGGCGGGATTGGCGGGTGCGTCAGCGGGTTGGAGCGGATCGGGCAATTTGAGATTTGAAATTTGTAATTTGAAAATTGCAAAGTTAACGTCTCACGACCGCGCCGCAAATTACAAATTAGAAATTTCAAATTACAAATTCGTTTGGATCCCGTATTTCTCTTCCAGAAACACTTGCAGGGTCTGGGGAAGCACCGCGGCGAGCTCCTGCCAGGTCAGGACCTTGCAGCGCAGACGCAGGTCGTGCAGCTTGACGCAACGCATGACGTCGAACCAGGCCTCGCGCAGGTCGGGACGCCGGGCGTCGTGCAGCACGCAGAACGAGCACCCCAGTGCCTGCGCCGCCAGCACATTGCGGATGAGCTGATAGGAAAGATAGCGTTCGCGCGTCTGCGGAAGCTCGCGCCGATTGAAGACCGCCTTGAAGTCGCGGTACTGGTCTACGATTTTTTTCTCGCGCGTTTGGAAGTCTGCCTCGGTCAGCTTGGCTTCGAGCAGCAGCGATCCCAGGCGCATGTCCACTTCGGTGCGGTCGAACTTTTCCTCGAGCAATGGGACGCGCGCCTTGACCCCGAATTCTGGAGATAAACCCCCACCCTCCGCCAAAAGCGGGCGGAAGGGTGGGGCAACCACAACAGTTTCTGAATCCGCTTGGACTCCCAGCATCGATTGCACCCGCCCGTCGTCGAAAACGCCCGGATGGCAGAAGACGTTCATCAGCAGCGCATCGGAGCTGTTGCAGGAATCCAGCTCCGCCCAGAAGCCACGATCGTTGTGCGGCAGGCTGGTACGGCCGCTGGTGTGGACCTTTGCCAATCGCTTCAACCATGGCGGGTTCGCCACAATCGCGGCATACGTCTCGGGCAGGAAGTTGCCGTGGGCATGGCCGTCCGGTTCGTAGCAAACTACGGGCGCCTCACCGTAGCTGAGCTGGTGGGCCAGGCGGTGCTTTCGGGCGAAGACCACGTTGCGCTGGCGCAGTTCCTGGCGCAGCAACGACGCAAAGTAGGCCCCGGACGCCATGTTTCAGTCCTTCTTCTCCGATTTCATGACGGTGCGGATTAGTTCCACGAACCCGGCGGCGATGCCGAGGAGCAGACCGACCAGGTACAGCCAGGTGGTGTGCAGCCAGCGGTCGAGTCCGAGACCGATAAGCCATCCGACAACCGTGCACGCCGGCAGAATGAACGCCAGTTGCGAGTATTCCGCGATCTGGACGTAAAACTTCTTCTTGGGAACGTCGTCGGTCGCCGGTCGTTGGTCGTCAGGCATGGAAACGCTCACCGAACTCCAGAGATGAGGTTACCAAAATCGTGCCGTCCCTGGCGGGACTCGATCTGTTCCGCAACCAAAAAACCCGGCACTCACGTGCCGGGCTATGAACTGTCGCGCCTTCGGCGCTGAAACACAGCTTTCAATCAACTCAGTCAAACGCTCAGCGCAGGAAGCCGAGCACGGAGCTTCCAACCTGCTGGATGCCGAGAGCGCTGCCCGCCGCGTTGATGAAGAAATTCGGGAAGATCCCGATGTAAAGGGTCGCGACCGCGGTAATCACCAGTGCCACCTGCATCCCGGGGCTGATCGTAACCGGCTCGTCACTCATTGCCGGCCGTATCAACATCGCGTTGGCAATGCGCATGTAGTAGTAAAGGCCGAGCACCGCGAACAACACCGCCACGGTCGCGAGCGTGTAATGCCCGGTCTGGATCAGGCTGAGGAAGATGAAGTACTTGCCCCAGAACCCGGCCAGCGGTGGAATGCCCGCCAGCGACAGCAGGAAGAACAACATCAGCACGGCCGCAGCGGGCGCCTTGAAGAACAGCCCGGCAATATCGTCGATGTCGTCGCCGATGATGTTGCGCCGCCGCAGCGAGGTGATGACCGCGAACGCGCCCAGGTTCATGAACGTATACACCAGCAGGTAAATCAGGATGCCCTGGATGCCGGTCTTGTTCTCGATGTTATCGCTCGCCACCAGTCCAAGCAGCATGTAGCCGACGTGGGAGATGGAGCTGTAAGCGAGCAGGCGCTTCAGATTGTTCTGCGTCAGGGCGGCGAAGTTGCCGCCAATCATGGTGGCCACGGCGACGAAGATCAGCAGCGGCACGTACAACGGCCGCAGCGGGTACAGTCCCCAGAGGAATATGCGCAGCAGCATCGCCCAGCCCGCCGCCTTCACCGCGACCGACATGTATCCGGTCACGCTGGTCGGGGCGCCTTCGTACGCATCCGGCGCCCACTGGTGGAACGGTACCGCGGCGATCTTGAAGAGCAGCCCGGTGGCGGTCGTCAGCAGCGCGAGGATCACGATCGGATCGCGCGGATTGACCGCGATATGCCGCTCCAGCGCCTGGCCGATGATGCGCAGGTTGGTGGAGCCGGAAAGCCCGTACAAGAGCGAAAGACCGTAGGCAAAAATGCCGCTGGAGAACGCGCCCAGCAGCAGGTACTTCAGCGCCGCTTCGTTGGAACGCTTGTCGCGCCGCAGGAAGCCGACCAGCACGTAGGTCGAAATCGCCATCACTT
>DAISJI010000006.1:0-21971 GCA_036821585.1 Terriglobales bacterium | reverse complement strand
CTGCGGGCGATGGCGGTGTCGGTGGTGCCCTTGATGATGGCGCGGCCGTCGGGGAAGAGCGTCATTTCGTACGGGTCGTGCCAGAACTTCAGGACGAAGTCGTTGCAGCGCACGGTGCCGTGGGCAGCCAGCCGCTGTTGCATCTCGCCGAAATCCACGGGCCGGTGGCGCTCGTGAATCTGCACCGAGTTACGTCCGCAGAGCGTGATGTGCGGGCGCCCTTCGCCGGCAAGATGCACGAAATCGCGCCGTCCGCAGGCACGGCAATCCGGATGCGGCGTACCGGTTGAGATTTCCGCGCGGTCGTTACGCCACAAATCGAACGAGAGCAAGGTACGACGCAGGCTGGCGCGATCTCCTACCAGCAGTTTGAGCGCTTCCGTCGCTTCAATGGCTGCCACCGAAGCCGCCGCAGAGTTCAGGATTCCGGCGGTATCGCAGGTTTCGAACGTCCCGCGCGGTGAATCCGGAAAGATGCAGGCGAGGCAGGCAGTCTCGCCGGGCAGCACGGTCATGGTGACGCCGTAGCTGGCGACCGCGGCGGCGTAAATCCACGGCACTGACTTGCTGACCGCGTAATCGTTGATCAGGTAGCGGGTCTCAAAGTTATCGGTGCCGTCGAGGATGAGCTCGGCGCCATGGAGCAACTCCTCGATGTTGCCGGGCGTGAGGTCGGCAACGCGCGACTCGACCGCAATCGCAGCGTTGAAACTGGTAATCTTGCGCGAGGCAGCGATGGCCTTGGGCAGGGACTCCGCGGCATCGGATTCGTCGAAGAGCAACTGGCGCTGGAGATTACTGGGCTCCACGTAGTCGCGGTCGATAATGCGGATGCTGCCGACTCCGGCGCGCGCCAGCAGCGAGGCCAGCGCCGATCCGGTGGCGCCGCAACCGACGATGGCGACACGACTGCCGTGCAGGCGCTTTTGCCCTTCGGCGCCGATGGGGCGGAACAGGATTTGCCGGGAGTATCGTTCCTCGGAAGATACCGTCATGCTGGTCGGGAGAGGCTCAGCAATTATTATAGGGGCGACGCGAATCCGAAACCGAAAACTCGATCGAGATTTGCGGTGTGCCTCTGCCGGTAAGGCATTGATACAACAAGACTCCCGGCCGGAGACATCGAACAGAAGGAACTCGCAACAAGTGCGTATCGCTGAACTTCCATAAAAGTGCGTCAGAAGTAGCAGTGCGCCGCGGGTGTGCCGTTAACGCTTCCATGTTCTTCTTGCAACCAGGCGGGCCGGGATTTTCGTGCGTCGCAATCGTGCTGCTGTCGGGCGCGATGGCTCCGGCGCTCGCCCAGAACACCAACCCCGGCATCTCTCCCAAAGACCTGGCCCCGCAAAACAGCGGAATCGTCACGCCGACGCAGCCGCCACCGCCCGCGACTACGCTGTCCATCGCATCGAGCCTGTCTGCGTTGCAAGGATTGCCGGTCATCGATGTCGGTTTCCGCGGAGTACAAGTGGACCCGCCGGTCATGCAGTACCTGAAGCAACTGGTAGCGCCGAACGAGGGCGCGCCGCTGGACCGCCAGCGCGTCGGCAAGAGCCTGCGCGACCTGTACGCCACGGGGCGCTTTGCCGAGCTTCAGGCGGAGGCGCAGAAAAACCAGAAGAACGAAGTGTCGCTGGTGTTTGTGGCGACCGAGAACCTGTTCATCGGCTCGGTGACACTGGAGGGCGCGCCCAAGCGTCCCGCGCCGAGTCAGCTCATCGATGCCAGCAAGCTAGAACTGGGCGGCGTGTACGCGCCGGAAAAGGCCGAGCAGGGTATCGCGCGCATGAAACAGGTCCTGTCCGACAACGGTTATTACCAGGCGCAGGTCACGGTCGCGGAGGAGCGGGACCCGAGCATCCAAAAGGTCAGCCTGAAATTCAACGTAATTCCCGGCGCACCGGCAAAAGTCGGGAAGGTGGTCGTGGAGGGCGACTCCGGTATGACCGAGGAGGAAGTCCTCAAGGTGGCGAAACTGCGTCCTGGGGCCACGGTTTCGATGCAGCGGCTGACCTCGGCACTGCAGCGCCTGCGCAAGAAGTTCTCCAAGCGCGACCAACTGGAGGCGCAAATCGCGGTCCTCCGAAAGGACTATCGCGCTGACGGGAATGTTCTCGACTACACCCTCCGCATCAACCGCGGGCCGGTGATCGATATTCGCGTCGAGGGCGCGCGCCTGAGCAAGCGCAATCTACAGAAGTACGTGCCGGTGTACGAAGAACATGCCGTGGATGACGACCTGCTCAACGAAGGGCGCCGCAACATCCGTGATTACCTTCAAAACAAGGGCTTCTTCGACGCGCGGGTGGATTTCACGCGCAAGGCGGAAAAGCAGGAGAACCGGGTCGCGATCATCTATGACGTGGACCGCGGCAAGATGCATGACTTGGAAGAAGTAATCATTGACGGCAACAAGTACTTCGATTCTGCGCTGATCCGCGAGCGCATGTCCGTGCAGCCGGCGAGCTGGTTGATGCGGCACGGGCGCTTCAGCCAGGAGTTGCTGGCGCGTGACATCCAGAACGTAAAGTACCTCTATCTTGCCAACGGGTTCCTGCAGGTCAATGTCACAGGAGATTTCAAGGACGATTACCTGGGGCACGAGGGACGCATGGGCGTGTTCCTGCACGTCGAAGAAGGTCCGCAGACATTAGTTGCAAAGGTTGCCATCGACGGAAACAGGGCGATTCCCGACGACCCATTGCAGGCGCTGTTGACCGCGTCGGAAGGGCAGCCGTATGCGGAAGTGAATACCCTGACCGACCGCGACAGCGTGCTGAATTACTACTTCAATCACGGATTCCCGGATGCGACGTTCAACGCGAAGGCCACGCCGCTCGAAGGCGATACGACCAGGATGGTGGTTGAGTACACGATCGAAGAGGGACCGCAGGTATTTGTGGACCGAGTTCTGCTCAGCGGACTGGAATTCACCAAGCGCGGGATCGCGACGCGACAATTTGAGATTCATGCCGGCGATCCGCTGAGCCAGGCGTCGATGCTGGACACGCAACGCAAGCTCTACGATCTGGGAGTGTTCAATGCCGTCGATATGGCGGTGCAGAACCCCGAGGGAAAAGCACGATACAAAGACCTGTTTTTCCAGTTCGAAGAAGCAAAGCGCTGGACGTTCACCTACGGCTTCGGGGTTGAAATCCAGACCGGTACCGGAGGATCGAGCACCAGCCCGCAGGGCCAGACCAGCGTGAGCCCGCGTGTGAGTCTCGACGTTACGCGCAACAACGTCGGCGGGCGAGCGCACACGCTGACGTTCAAGTCGCACGTCGGCCGCCTGCAGCAACTCGGGCTGATCGCCTACGACGCGCCGCGGTTCCTGCGCAACGAGAACCTTCGCCTCACGGTGAGCGCGTTCTATGACAACTCACTTGATGTCAGGACGTTTACCTCGGAGCGGCTGGAGGGTTCCATCCAGGTCGAGCAGGTCATGTCGCGCACACAGAACCATGTCCCGGTCACGACGCTGCTGTACCGGTTCACCTATCGGCGCGTGCGGGCGACGGACATCGTCGTCAGCACGAACCTGATCCCGCTTTACTCACGGCCGGTGCGCGTTGGAATGCCGAGCCTGACCTACATCCGCGATCGCCGCGACGATCCGATCGAGTCTCACCACGGCAGCTACAACACCTTCGATACCGGGGTGGCGTCCGGCGTGTTCGGATCGGAGGCGGCGTTCGGGCGCTTCAACGGGCAAAACAGCACCTACCACCAGTTCCACGCCAAGCGCTGGGTATTCGCGCGCAACACGAGGGTGGGGGTGGCGGCGCCTTTCGGCGACACCAAGCAGTTGCCGCTCCCGGAGCGTTTCTTTGCCGGCGGCGGAATCTCGCATCGCGGGTTCGCCATCAACCAGGCCGGGCCGCGCGACTTGACGACCGGCCAGCCACTGGGCGGCAACGCGGTGTTCGTCAATAGCCTGGAGCTGCGCACGCCTCCGATTGTCATGCCCTTTATTGGCGACAACATGAGTCTTGCGCTGTTCCACGATATGGGCAACGTCTTCAACAACGTCAGCGACATGTTGCAAAGCGTGGCGCGCTTCAAGCAGCCGCACAAGGAGCTTTGCACCGACGCGGCCACCGCTTCGCAGTGTGAGTTCAATTACGTTTCGCACGCGATGGGTCTCGGAGTACGTTACCGCACGCCGGTCGGGCCGGTGCGGCTCGACTTCGGCTATAACCTGAATCCGCCGGTGTTTCCGGTTTTCACGACCGACCCTACGACGCAGATCACGACATTCAGTTCACAGACGCTGAAGCACTTCAATTTCTTTTTCAGTATCGGGCAGACGTTTTGATGAGGCGTACTCTCCAAGTCGCTGGGCTGCTGATGGCGCTGGCGGGAGTGTGCGCGGCGCAGCAGGTGGTGGATCGAATTATCGCCACGGTCAACCGGCAGCCCGTCCTGCTCAGCGATTGGGAAGTGGAAATGCGCTACGAGGCCATGGTCGATCAGAAACCGCTGCCGCTTGCCGACGAGACCGCACGCGGCGCTCTCGACCGGCTGATCGACCAGGAATTGCTGCGACAGCAGATCCGGTCGTACCGGCTGCCCGAACCGAGCGAGCAGGAAATCGGCGGCCGCGTCAATGAGCTGCGCAAGCAACTGCCGGGCGGCGAGAACGAGGCGGCGTTCCGCGCCATGCTCGGGCGTTATGGTCTCAGCGACGGCGAGTTGCGCGACCGCGTGGCGACGCAGTTGACGATCCTGCGCTTCATCGCCGTGCGTCTGCGGCCGTCGGTGCACGTGGAGCGGCGCAGCATCGAGGCCTATTACAACGACAAGCTGCTGCCGGAAATTCGAAAGAAAGGCGAGCCGGCGGTGGCGCTTGCCGACGTGGCGTCGCAGATCGAGGAGTTGTTGTCGCAGCAGCGCGTGGACACGCTCACCAACGAGTGGCTCAAGGACTTGCGGCAACAAAGTGAAATTCACGTCGAACCGGCGGCCGCGCCGCTGCCGAGCGCGAGCGCCAAACCGCCGGAGCAGGGAAAGCGATGATTCTGGACGAGCACAGGACCGACGAGCAGCCGAAGCCGCGCCGCCGCTGGTTGCGCGCGCTGGGTTTCGCCATCGGCGTGCTCACGCTCGCGTTGGTTGCGCTGATCTGGTATTCGCGGACCGACAGCTTTCGTGTAGCGGTCCATCGCAAGGTTGTCGCCGGCCTGGAGGACGTAACCGGCGGGCGGGTCGAACTGGGGCAGTTCAATTGGAGCTTGTCGAAGCTCAAGTTCGAAGCGAATACGCTCGTCATCCACGGGCTGGAAGCACCGGACCAGGAGCCGTACATGCGCGCCGACCGCATCGTGGTGGACGCGAAGGTGCTTTCGTGGCTGGGGAGGCAGGTCGGGCTGCGATCGGTGGTGTTTGAGCGTCCGGTTATCCACTTGATTGTGTATCCGGATGGGCACACCAACCAGCCGAATCCCAAGCGGACGCAAGAAGGCGGGAGCAGCCCGGTGCTGCGTCTGTTCGACCTCAAGCTTGATCACGCGGAGCTGCGCAACGGGGTCCTGCTGGTGAACAACCGCCCAATTCCGTTCGACTTCGCAGCCGACGACGTACAGGCGGCGATGAGCTACGTGCGCGGGTCGCAACGGTTTGATGGAACGTTGAGCATCGGCAAGATGCGGGAGTCGTACAAGAACTTTAAGCCGTTCCTGGCGGGAGCAGCGGCGCAATTCAGCCTCTTCCCCAACCGGGTGGAGGTGAAGTCGCTGCGGATTTCGTCGGAAAAGTCGATGATCGAAGCTTCGGGGCAGGTGATTGATTTTGCCAATCCGAGAGCTGAACTGTCCTACACGGCGACAATTGACCTGGCGCAAGCCGGCGACGTGATGCTGATTCCGGAGTTGCGCCGCGGCACGATGTCGGTGAACGGCACGGGCCAGTACACCACGAAGAACTACGAAATGACGGGCAAGCTGACGTTGCAGAAGACGGAGTACCGTGATCCGGCGCTGGTCATAGCGGAGCTCGACGGCGGTACTGAGTTTTCGGCCGACAAGGACAACTTCGTCTTGCCTCGAATCTTTGCGCGCGTGCTGGGCGGAGTGGTTACGGGCAGCGCCGAGGTGAAGAACTGGGGCAACGCGCCGTCGGCTCCGGGAGAGCAGACGCCCGCCAATCTTCCGGAGCAGGTGGGGACGATTCACGCCAAGATCCAGAATCTGCTGGTGTCGCGGTTAGCGGTGGCAGCGTCGAATCGCGGACTGCCGCTCGATCGTCTGCACGCGGTGGGATCGGCGAACGGCACCGTGGAAGCGACTTGGCATGGAGCGCCACCGCATACGCGCGCTCAGTTCGCAATCAACGTCACCCCACCCGCGAGCTTCAACACAAACGAGCTTCCGGTGACGGCGGTCGCGCGGGGTTCGTACCTGCCGGCTACGCAACAAATTGAATTGCAGCAACTCGATCTGGCCGCGCGCTCGATACAGGTCAAGGCGACGGGCACAATGTCGCGCAGCTCGAAACTAAAACTCACCGCAAGTATCGGCGATTTGCACGATATTTCGCCGCTGCTCACCGCCTGGAATCCGCAGCAGGGGTTGCCGGCCGGGTTCGCGGGTCAGGCGACGTTTGCCGGAACGCTGAGCGGCCAGTTAGTGACGGCGCTGAATCTCGCGGGACATCTGAGCATGACGGATGTGCAGGTCCCGCTGCCGTTCGAGCTGCCGGCGCCCGCGGCCACGGTGCTGAAACCAGTGGCGACGCTTGCGCCACCGCAGCCAGCGCCCACTCCACGGTTGGCGCGCTTCGACTCGGTCGCCGCGGATATTCAATATGCGCCGTTGCAACTGGTCATCAATAACGGCGTGGTGAAGCGTGGAGGTGAGCAGTTGACTCTGGCCGCCACCGTCGGCCTGGTGAAGGGCCAATTCTCCGAGACGGACCCGCTCCGGGCAAAAGCATCGGCGAAGGATTTTCAGATGGCCGACCTGATGGCGCTGGGCGGCTACACCGTCCCCATCACCGGCGTTGTGAATGGCGACCTGGACATCCACGGGACGCAAGACGATCCGCGCGGGGCCGCGCATTTTCAGATCACCGGCGGCACGCTCTACGGCCAACCGGTGCAGAGCGCGCGTGCCAGCGTCACCTTCCTGCACCAGGAGGCGGAGTTCAGCGACGTGCAGATTACGCAGGCCAGCGCGCGCGTCACCGGCAACGCCAATTACAACCTGAAAACGACGGCATTCCACTTCGATCTCGCGGGCAAGAACCTCAACCTGTCGGAATTCCGCCAGATCCAGGGAACACGGGTGAGCCCGTCGGGAGCGCTCAGCTTTGAGGCGCGCGGCTCCGGCACCAGGGACGCTCCGGTGGTGGATGCCGATGTGCACCTGCGCAACCTGGTGATGAACGGCGAGCGGCTCGGGAACCTGGAAGGAACGGCGAAGACCACCGGAAGCGTGATGCGCATCCGCGCGCGTTCCGATTTCGCCATTGCCGATTTCGAGGTGGACGGGACGATCACCATGCGCGGAGATTTCCCGGCCGAGTTGGCGCTCAAGGTGGCGCGGCTCGATGTCGATCCCTTCCTGCGCATGTTCGTGAAGGCGAGGATCACCGGGCACTCTTCAATAGGCGGCAATATCAAATTGAGCGGACCATTGCGTCAACCGCGCCTGCTCACCGTGGATGGCGACCTGGGACAGTTCTCCGCCGAAATCGAGAACGTCAAGATCCAGAACGAAGGCCCGCTGCGGTTCACGGTCAAGGACCGCGTGCTGCGGCTGGAGCAGTTCAAGCTCGCGGGAACGGATACGACATTTTCTGCCGAGGGTTCCATCGCGCTGGCGGGGAACTGGGCGATGGACCTGCGCGCCGACGGGCGCGTGAACCTGGTGCTGCTGCAGACTTTCAATCCCGACCTGCACACCGGCGGCATTATGGATTTCGACATGCGCGCCGGGGGGACGGTCACGCGGCCGACTCTGTTCGGAAACGTGAAGATCAGCAACGGCGCGGTCACGAACATCAATCTCCCGAACGGCATCAGCGCACTGAACGGAACGCTGGTCTTCAACCAGGACCGCTTCCAGATTCAGGAGCTGACCGGCATGACCGGCGGCGGCAACGTGACGTTCGGCGGATTCGTGAGCTACGGCAACGCACTCTCGTTTAGCTTGACGGCGAACTTCAAAGACGTACGCCTGCGCTACCCGCAGGGAATGAGCGAGAGCCTGGACGCGGACCTGCGGCTGACCGGCACGCGCGACAACTCGACGCTCTCCGGCGACGCGACGGTCAATCGCTTCAGTGTGAACCAGCAGTTCGACCTGGCGCTGGCGATCGCGCAATTGAAGCAACCGCCCATGCCCCAGGACCCGACGTCGATGCTCAACAACCTGCGCTTGAATATCAAAGTTACCTCCGCGCCCGATCTCCAAGTGTCGACTTCCCTGGCGAAGTTGAGCGGCGACGTCAACCTCAACCTGCGCGGAACCGCGACGCGACCGGCGATTCTCGGGCGCATCAACATTACGGAAGGGCAAGTGTCGTTCAACGGGGCCACGTACCAGCTCGACCGCGGCGACATCAGCTTCTCCAACCCAGTGAAAATCGAGCCGGTGATGGACGTCGCCGCCACCACGCGCGTCCGCGATTACGACGTTACGCTCGGCTTCCACGGCCCAATCGACCGCCTGGGCACTACCTACCGGTCCGACCCGCCGCTGCCGACCTCCGACATCATCTCGCTGCTCGCCTTCGGCAAGACGCGTGAGGAGTCGGCGATGGCCAACGCCGCGCAGCCGACCTATAGCGAGTCGGCGTCGAACTCAATTCTCGGACAAGCGCTCAATGCGGCGGTCAGCAACCGCGTGCAGCGATTATTTGGCGTGAGCCGGGTGAAGATCGCGCCCGAGCTTCTCGGGGCGGAAAACGATCCCAACGCGAGGGTCACCATCGAGCAACAGGTGTCGAAGGACTTCACCGTCACCTACATTACCGACCTGACCCATTCCAACCAGCAATCCATCCAGGTCGAGTACAACTACAGCCGTAACCTCTCGGTGATCGGCGCGCGTGACCAATACGGGATCGTGTCGTTCGACGTGCGCATACGGCAGCGGAAGAAATGAAGAAGTAAGAAGTCAGAATGAAGAATGAACCGGGTGGGTATCGTTTGCATTCTTCATTCTGACTTCTTCATTCCTCATTCGTTAGAATTCGATCATGGCAGTATTCCGCAACCTGGGCATCACCCTGGAGATGATCAAGTGGGAGCACTCTGTACTGACGCTCCCGTTTGGCCTGACCGGCGCGGTGCTGGCGGCGCGCGGGATTCCCAGCGGATGGAAATTGCTGTGGATCGCGGTGGCGCTGGTGGCGGCGCGCTCGGCGGCGATGGCCTTCAACCGTCTCGCCGACCACGAGATTGACGCCGCAAATCCCAGAACCAGGATGCGGGCGCTGCCGGCGGGGCATCTTTCGCGGCCCTTCGTGCTGTCATTTGTGATCGTCTCGAGCGCCGTGTTCGCGGCGGCAGCGTGGCAATTGAACCGGCTCGCGTTTTACCTGTGTCCGGTCGCGCTGGCGGTCATCCTTCTTTATTCCTACACCAAGCGGTACACGCGCTGGTCGCACCTGGTGCTGGGGCTGGCGATGGGCATTGCTCCCGCCGGTGGATGGGTGGCGGTGCGCGGCACGCTCGATCCGCGGGTGCTGCTGCTGACGGCGGCGGTGATTTTCTGGGGCGGTGGGTTTGACGTGCTCTACGCCTGCCAGGATTACGACTTCGACCGCGCGTCGGATGTGCACTCGGTACCGAAGTACTTCGGCATCGCGCGCTCGCTGTGGATCGCGCGGGTGTTTCACCTGGTCACGATCGCACTCTTGGGATGCCTGGTTTTTGCGGTGCAACTCGGGCCCATCGCGGCGGCGGGAGTAGTGGTGGTAGGTCTGCTGCTCGCCTATGAGCACTCGCTGGTGTCGGCGAACGATCTGTCAAAGCTGAACGCGGCATTCTTCACGATGAACGGGATCATCTCGATGATTTTCCTGGGGTTCGTAACGGCCGACTTCCTCTGGCGCCGGTAGGACCCTTACGATCCTGTAATTCGTAATTCGAAATCCGCGATTTACGAATTACGAATTTCGAAGTACGGTGTTCCCATGCGAGCACTCTTAATCTCCAACTCCACTCTCCACGGCAGCGGGTACCTGGACCACGCGGAGAAAGATATCCGCGAATTTGTTGGCGCAAGCGGACGGGTATTATTCGTCCCCTATGCGCTGGCGGACCACGACGGCTACGCGGAGATCGCACGCAAGCGTTTCGAGCGCATGGGATACGAACTCTATTCCATTCACCAGGAAGACGATCCCGCCCGCGCCTTGGGACGGGCCAACAGCATCTTCATCGGCGGCGGCAATACCTTCCGCCTGCTGAAGGCGCTCTACGATAAATCGCTGGTGCAGCTGATTACGGAGCGGGTGCGCGAAGGGTTCCCGTACATCGGAGCCAGCGCGGGGTCCAACATGGCGTGCCCGACGCTGAAGACCACCAACGACATGCCGATTGTGGAGCCGCCGTCGTTCAACGCTCTGGGGTTGATCAAGTTTCAGATCAATCCGCACTATCTCGATCCCGATCCCAACACAAAGCACATGGGCGAGACGCGGGAAGAGCGCCTGCGGCAGTACCTGGAGGAAAACGAGATTCCGGTGGTCGGTCTGCGCGAAGGCTGCATGCTGTGGGTGGAGGACGACAAAGTAACGCTGCGCGGGATCACCGATGCGCGCGTGTTCAAGCGGGGAATGGAGCCGTTCGAGATCAAGCCGGGGACGAGGGTGGATGAGGTACTCCGTTGACACTTGTATAGCGATGCTATACGGTATACAGAGTGATTAAGTCATTCCGGCACAAGGGTGTCGAGCGGTTCTTCCAGACCGGCTCCAAGGCTGGAATTCAGCCGAAGCATGCTGAGAAGCTTCGTGCTCAACTGTTTGCCCTCAATCACGCAAGGCGCCCGGAGGAAATGAGAGGTGCCGGCTGGAGGCTGCACGCGCTTACTGGCGACCTGGCGGGACATTGGTCGGTGACCGTCAGTGGCAATTGGCGGTTGACGTTTGCTTTTGAAGGGCAGGATGCCATCTTGGTTGATTATCAGGATTATCACTGAGGTAGAGACATGAGGATGTTCAACCCTCCACACCCTGGCCGAGTAGTCCGAGAGTACCTCGGCGACGTTCGTGTTTCGGATGCCGCGGCTCACCTCGGTGTCACACGGGTCGCATTGTCGCGCATCCTGAATGGTCGCGCGGGGATCTCCGCCGACATGGCTCTACGTCTTGGCGAAGCGTTGGGCACGACGCCGGACCTTTGGATTGGGATGCAGGGCGAGTATGACCTGTGGCGGGCATCGAAGAAGCGGCGAAAGAAGGTAGCGCGACTCAAGGCGGCGTAATTACAAATCCCTCATTCCAAATTACAATCGAACCAATGCCCTCTCCGGCCCATGCATTTCAGACGGATGACGCGCGGCTGAAGCCAATCGCGGACAAGGTCGTCGCACAGCAACGGCTTGGTCCGGACGATGCGCTCGCGCTCTATCGTTCGCCGGACATACTAGCCATCGGTTGGATGGCAAACCACGTCCGCGAGCGCATGCACGGCGACCGCACCTACTTCAACGTCAACCGGCACATCAATCCGACGAACGTGTGCGTAGCGGCGTGCCGGCTGTGCGCCTTCGGCCGCAAAAAAGACTCTCCCGGGGCTTACACGATGGCGCTGGAGGAGGCGTTCCAGACCGCGGCGTCGGGCTATACGGAGAGTGTGACCGAGTTCCACATTGTCGGCGGGCTGCATCCGGACCTGCCGTTTCAGTACTTCCTCGACCTCTGCTCCGGCCTCAAGCAGCGCTTTCCGCAAGTGCACCTGAAGGCGTTCACCATGGTGGAGGTCGCATTCCTGGCCAAGATTGCCAAGCTGAGCATCCGCGACACGCTGCTCAAGCTGAAGGAAGCAGGCGTCGATTCACTGCCTGGCGGCGGCGCCGAAATCTTTACCGACCGCGTGCGGCACATCATCTGCGACCACAAGATCGACGGCGCGCAGTGGCTCGACACCGCAAAGCTGGCGCACCAGGTGGGGCTGAAGTCGAACGCCACCATGCTCTACGGGCACATCGAGAACGACGAAGACCGGGTCGACCATCTGATGAAGCTGCGCGCGGTACAGGACGAGACCGGCGGCTTCCAGACGTTTATCCCACTGGCCTTCCATCCGGCCAATACGGCGCTGTCGCACCTGGGCACAACGACCGGCTTCATGGACATCAAGAGCATCGCGGTGGCGCGACTGGTGCTCGACAACTTCCCGCACATCAAGGCCTATTGGCAGATGATGACGGCGAAAATCGCGCAGATCGCGCTGCGCTTCGGCGCCGACGACCTGGACGGCACGGTGATCGAGGAGAAGATTTATCACGATGCCGGCGCGACCACTCCGCAGGGCATGCGCCGAGAGGAGTTGGTGCGGCTGATCAAGGAAGCGGGACGCGAGCCGATCGAGCGCGACACCATGTACCGGCCGGTGACGAGAACGGAAACCAGCTTCACGGTCGCGGTATAAGAACGTATTCCGTATCCCGTATTCCGCGACGCCGAATGCCTGAACGCGAAATACGCGATACGGAATACGCGTTTCATTCCCGTAGTGAATCCGTGTCAAGCGAAATCTTGTACAAATTGCGCTTCATTCCCGAACTGCAATTCCCATACAAGCACGTTTTGTGCCTTATTTCGTTGGTACAACGCTTGCCATCCCGCTTGCTTCTAATTCCAGAGGTGTAAAATTGAAGCAATACGAATGTGCGCACACGGGGTTTTTGACCTGTGCACGAGGCGCATGAATGAATGTCCACACCAGCTACAAGAACCTTCAGAAAACTCCGGACCTCGAACGAGAACTCAATCTACAGATCGAAAAACTGAAAAAGCGGCTGCAGGTTTTCCGGCCTGAGCTGGTGCACTTGCGCGTAACCGTCGAGGAGAACAACGTGCGCGAGGGCTTCACCGTTTCCGCGGACCTGCGGTTGCCGTCCGGCGACATGGCGGTGCGGCAAGGCGCGGAAACGGCGGCGGCGGCGATCAAGGCCGCTTTTGACCAGCTTACCGAGCAGGTTACCAAGCACAAGGACCACTTGCGCGCGCAATGGAAGTGGCCGCGGCGGCGCAAGGTGGGGAGAACGCGTCCGGAGCCGCAGGTGCCATTCGAGGCGACGATTGCGGCGGTGCAAGCCCCTACCATCTCCGCCGACGACATCACGGGCTATGTAAACGCGAACCTCGACCGCCTGTTCCTGTTCATCGAGCGGGAGGTCCAGTACCGGGAGAATTCCGGCGCATTGCAGCGGGACCAGGTGACGCCCGAAGAAGTGGTGGACGAGGTGATCGCGAACGCGCTGAGCGATTCCGACCACCGGCCGGAGAAGATTTCGCTCGAGCCTTGGCTGTACCGGCTGGCGATGCGCGCCATCGGCGACATCGCGAGCCGCGATCACGAGCAGATCGTCGGCATCTCGCTGGACCATGCGGCGCAAAAGGACGACCGCTCGTTATACGCAACGGATGAAAGCCAGTTGCAGTTCCACCAGCCGGATGAAGCGGTGGCGAACCAGGACCTGATCGCCGATACCCGCACCGCCACCCCGGAATCGACGTTGTATACCGAGGAGATGATCACCCTGGTGGAAGCCGCGTTACTGAAGGCGAAGCCGCAGGACCGCGAGGCGTTCCTGTTGTATGCCGTGGAGGGCTTCACGCCGGACGAGATCGCGGTGATCAGCGAGCGACCGGTGGACCAGGTGCAGAAGTCGGTGGCGTCGGCGCGCGACTACCTGTCCAAAGTGCTGCCCATGCCCGACGAATTCAAGGACAAGCTCCTCCAACATGCGAAAATCGCGTAAACACCCCACCCTCCGCCAAGACTGGGCGAAAGGGTGGGGCTATCTGACTTGTAAATGGTTGTTCTTCCTCTCAGGAGACGTGAATGATCACCCGTGAAAATATCCGTGAGTTGGCGAATTTCGAGTCTGGGGAAGGGTGCGCAATCAGTTTCTTCTACCAACCTGCCCCGCCCAAAGACAGATCGCACCGGGAAGAGGCGATCCTGCTGAAAGACCTGGTGCGCGATGCGCTTCGCGAAGCCGAAAAGCAAGGCCGCAATGGCTGCGCCAAGGCCGACCTGGAACGCATCCTGGACATTGCCGAGCATATGCACGGCAATAGCGGGCGCGCCAAGGCCATCTTTGCGTCCACCAAGAACGACTTCTGGCGTGAATTCGATCTGCCGCCCCGGCTGGCGGGGACCTGTGTGTTTGTGAACAAGCATTTCCACCTGCGCCCGCTGACGGCGATCGCCGACGTGATGCCGCGGTTGCTCATCGTGCTGGTGGACAGGACCAAGGCGCGCTTCTTCGAACTGTGGATGGACGAGATCCATGAACGTGAGAACGAGCGCATGAGCAACGAGATCACGCGCCGTGGGCGCAGCGACGGCTTCAACGGATACGAAGCGGGCCACGCCGAGCGCCACATTGGCAACGAAGCCATGCACTTCTACAAGGAAGTCGCCGAGCGCATGACCGCGCTCTACGAAGCGGGGTTCGAGCGCTTCGTGATCGGCTGTCGCGACGAAACCTGGCCGGAAATCGAACCGTACCTGCACAGCTACATCAAGCAGAGATTTGTCGGACGCTTCCCGATTGATCCGGCAACGGCGACGGGCGCTCAAGTGCGGGAGCAAGCGGACCGGCTCTACGACGAATTCCGCATGAACCGGCGGGCCGGGCTGGTGCGCGAAGCGATGGGGCAGGAGAAACGCAACAGCCGTGGCGCCGTGGGACTGAAGAAGGTGCTCGATGCACTGGAGAAAGGGGAAATCCAGACACTGCTGATCGCCAAGACGTTCTCCGCGCCGGCTTCGGAGTGCACCCACTGCGGACACATCGACGTAAACATGTCAGCCACATGCAGCGCATGCGGCCGCCAGACGCAGGAGTTGGACGACGTCGCGGACCGGTTGCTGGCGAACGCGGTGAAGAACAACATCGAGATTATTCACATGCACGACGACCCGGCATTTGCGTCCACCGGCGGCATTGCGGCGCTGTTGCGCTTCCGCGCCGACCAGAATACGGAAGTGAAAAAGGCAGGATAGGCGTAAGACTCAAGGCGTAAGGCAGAAGGCCCCGGATTCGAAACTTGGATTCGGGGCTTTGTTATTGCCTTAAGTCTTGCGCCTTGCGCCTGCTTTCGCGCCTTGAGCCTTACGCCTGCCGCTGATATGCTTTCCGGCTTTTGACTTCGTGCAGGAGAGTGCAATGAAGCGGAGAGATTTCCTCACCACTACGGCGCTGGGCTCGATCGCCATCGGCCTCGAGGCGCAGGCCACCACCAAAAAGCAGGACGGTCATGCGCAGGAGACCGCGAAGGAAGCGAGCGCAGTCGGAGGGCCGCCGTCCAAGCCGGTGATGGTGTCGAGCGCCAACGGCTGGGACGGCATGGACAAGGGCTACCAGATGCTGCTCGACGGCGGAGACACGCTCGATGCGGCAATCGCGGTTGGCAAAGTCCAGGAGGACAATCCCAACGACATGAGCGTCGGGCTCGGTGGTCTGCCCGACGAAGACGGCCACACCACACTGGATTCCTGCTGCATGCACGGACCAACCCGCCGAGCCGGATCGGTCGGCTGCGTGAGCTGGACCAAGAACGCCGCGCTGCTCGCCCAAGCGGTCATGAATCATACCGGCCACGTAATGCTGGTCGGAACCTACGCCGACAAGTTCGCCAAAGACATGGGATTTCCCAACGATCTGCCGCTGACCGAGCGCGCGCGCCAGGTGTGGATGCTGTGGAAGGAATATCACTCGGGCGCCGACTGGTGGGGACCGGGGCTGTCCGATCCGAATTACACTCCGCCGCCGAAGACGTCGGCCGAGATTGATTTGTACGAACTGGGGATGAAGAAGCTCTACGAAGCCGCGGCCAGCCTGGGCATCGCCGCCGATTACCGCATGACGGCGATCCACCATGTGCTGTTCCCGCCGCATGGAACGATCCATGTATCGGCAGTAACTCCGAAGGGCGAGATGTCGGGCATGACCACCACCAGCGGCCTGGCATGGAAGATCGCTGGACGCTGTGGCGATTCGCCGATCATTGGCGCCGGCTCCTACACCGACCAGGATGTGGGCTCGGCGGGCGCGACCGGTAGCGGCGAGGAAAACATCCGCGTTGCGGGTGCACACACGATCGTCGAGAACATGCGCCACGGCATGTCGCCCAAGGAGGCGGGCTTGGACGCGCTGAAGCGGATTGTGCGCAATTACAACAACGACATGAAGAAGCTGACGTACGTCAGCATGAGTTATTACATCCTGCGGAAAGATGGGCAGTACGCCGGATGCAGCTTGTGGAGCGGGCCGGCGGAGCGTCCGACGCGCTTCTGCGTGCACGACGGAACGAAGCGATATGAGAACACCGCGCCGCTGCTGCAGGGCGTGGGCTCGGAATTCCCGCCGCTGCCGGAAGATTTGCAGAAGGCGGCACAGAGACTGAGACAGCAGCGTCAGCAGCAACAGCAGAATCCGCGATGAAAACAATTCGGGTAGTTCTCGCAACCTGTATTTTGGCGATGGCGGCGTGGGGACAAACAGCGCTGCCATCGGCGTCTGCAAATCCCCGGCCTAGCCAAAACCGGGCTAGACCGGGGCACCCCACAGTCATTGTTCGGGATGCGATGTTCCAGAGCGCGGCGCTGGGACGCGGAATGCACTACCGCATCCTGTTGCCGGCTGGCTACGAAACGTCGTCGCGGCGTTACCCAGTGCTCTACCTGCTGCATGGATTAATGGGAAGCTACATGGATTGGGAATCGCGTACGCACCTCGACGACTACGACGCCACTCTGCCGCTGATCATCGCCATGCCCGACGGCGGAGATTCCTGGTACACGAATTCCGCGGCGGAAGCGCAGGAAAAATGGGAAGACTACATCGTCAAGGACTTTATTCCTTACATCGATAAGACCTACCGAACGATCCAGACTCGCCACGCGCGCGCCATCGGCGGACTATCGATGGGCGGTTACGGGGCGATGAAGTTCGCGCTGAAATTTCCGGGCACGTTCATCTTTGCTGCGAGTTTCAGCGGCGCCGAGGTGGTCGTACACGATCCTGATTCCAAGATTCCTTTCGGCCAGAAATATACCGATCAGATTCACGGCATCTTCGGTGCAGGCGTGACGCCGACACGGACCGATAACGATGTCTTCGAGCTGGCAAGAAAGCGGACACCGGCGCAAACGCCCTACCTGATGGTTACCTGCGGGACCGAGGACGGATTGCTGGCGTCGAATCGTGAGTTCGTCGCCCTCTTGCAGCAGCAGAAACTTCGCTACGAATACCACGAATCAGCGGGCGCGCACACGTGGATGTACTGGGACGAGCAGTTGCCGGGCATGCTGTCGCTGCTCATGGAACGATTTTTCCAGGAGCCGCAGCCAAGAAAGCTGCCGTTGCCGCAACAGAAACAGAAATAGCTTTATCCGTGTTTATCCGTGTGAATCCGTGGTTGGATTTGGCCGGACTTTGATCGCAAGATCCGGATAGCGCCGATTTCCGCGCCTCCCTATGCTGTCTCGTATGATGGAAGCGCTTATGACGAGCAGCAAGCCCACGCCTCCGCCGCTGCCGCGCAGCCTCGGGCCGGAGGAGTTCTGGAAAGCGGTGATCGCGCGCGACCGCCGTTTCCGCCAACTTTTTGTCTACGGCGTGCGGTCCACCGGGATTTACTGCCGGGCCACGTGTCCTTCGCGGCGACCCAACCGCGAGCAGGTGGCGTTCTTCGCCGGGCCGGAAGCGGCCGAGCTTGCGGGATTCCGCGCCTGCCGCCGTTGCGATCCCAAGAACATGTCGCTGCGCGATGAGCGGGCCGTCATGGTGCAACGTGTCTGCCGCGAAATTGACGCGCACCTCGACGAGCCGGTCCGCCTGGAGCGCCTCGGCCAACTGGAGGGACTCAGCCCCGCGCACCTGCAGCGCACGTTCAAACACGTGTTGGGAATCTCGCCGCTGCAATATGCGCGGGCACGCCGCGTGCTGATGCTCAAGGGCAACCTCAAGCGCGGCGAGGACGTAACCTCCGCCATGTACAGCGCGGGTTTCGGCTCGAGCAGCCGCCTTTACGAACACACGTCGAGCGCATTGGGCATGACGCCGTCAACCTATAGGAGCGGCGGCGCGGGTACGACCATCCGCTACTCGGTGGTGACGTGCAGCCTGGGGCGAGTGCTGGTGGCGGCGACGGAGCGCGGAGTGTGCGCCGTGCGTTTCGGGGATTCGAGCCGCGAGCTGGTGACCGAACTGCGGCGGGAGTTCGGATTCGCCTCCGTTCATGAGGAACTCACGGTCATGAGCGACCTGGTGCGCCGGGTAGTGGCATGCGTGGATGGGCATGCGATCGATCCCGACATTCCGCTCGATATCCGCGGCACTGCGTTCCAGGCAAAAGTGTGGGAGACGCTGCGCAAGATCCCGCGCGGCGAGACGCGGACGTACGCCGCCATCGCTTCCGCGATCCGGAAGCCGAGCGCCGTCCGGGCGGTGGCGAATGCATGCGCGTCAAACCCGGTGGCGGTGCTGGTGCCGTGCCATCGCATCGTGCGCACGGATGGAAGCATGGGCGGGTATCGCTGGGGGATGGAGCGGAAAACGAAGCTGTTGCAGAGAGAGCAGTCGCCAGTCGCCGGTCGTCAGTAGGCGTGGCGCAGAGAGAATGCATAGATCCTTCGCTTCGCTCAGGATGACACTCCAAATCATCCTCTTTGGAAATAAGAACGGCGCTCCGCGGAGCGCCGTTTTGCCTTACGCCTTGAGCCGTACGCCTTGCGCCGCAGTTCTCAGAAGAACCTTACCTTGACGTCCTTGTTCTTCTCCAGGTGAATGCTTTCGATGAAGCGGACCTTGCCGGTCGAAAGGGTCATGATCACCGATGACGTTCGCGTGCCTTCGCCGAAGAAGCGGACGCCCTTCAGCAGCGCGCCTTCGGTGACGCCGGTGGCGGCAAAGATGAGTTGCTTGCCGGGGGCGAGATCTTCGGCGGTATAGATACGGTTCTTGTCCTTGATGCCCATCCTGGCCATGCGCTCTTCCTGCTCGGGCTTTACCACTAGACGGCCGACCATGTAGCCGTTCAGGCAGCGGATGGCGGCCGCGGTAATCACGCCCTCCGGCGCGCCACCGGAGCCCATGACGGCATGAACGCCGGTGCCGATGACGGCGGCGGCGATGCCGGGGGAGAGGTCGCCGTCGCTGATTAGCTTGATGCGCGCCCCGGCTTTGCGAATGTCGGCGATCAGCTTCTCGTGCCGCGGGCGGTCGAGAACGATGATCACCAGGTCTTCCACGTCGCGCTCCAGCGCCTTGGCGATGCGGCGCAGGTTGTAAGCCACTGGCGCATCCAGTTCCACCGCGTCCTTGCACGACGGACCCACGACAATTTTATCCATGTAGCAATCGGGCGCATGCAGCAGGCCGCCCTTTTCGGAAGCGGCAAGCACGGTGATCGCACCGGGCGAACCGGTGGCGCACAGGTTGGTGCCCTCCAGCGGGTCCACGGCGATGTCGATTTCGGGGGTAGGTGTGCCGTCGGGAAAGGCGGCGCCGACCTTCTCGCCGATATAGAGCATCGGGGCTTCGTCGCGCTCGCCTTCGCCGATGACGATGGTGCCCTGCATGGGGACGGTGTCCATGGTTTCGCGCATGGCCTCGGTGGCGACGTGGTCGCTTAGCTTGCGCTCGCCCTGTCCCATGGTGCGGGCAGAGGCGATGGCGGCGACCTCCACCACGCGCAAAAGTTCCAGCGCGAGATCGCTTTCGATGTTGGAGCCGAATTGTTTAGCTGCCTTGGTGATAGCTTTTGCCTCGGTGGACATGATTGCCTCCTGCCTGCGGCCAGCGTAATCAGCGAAGTTGAGCCCTTTGGTCCAGCGGTCCAGGGCGTGAAATCAGTGGAGCATCATGCGTCAGTGCCGCCGTCGAGGTCAACCTAGGAACCTACCCGGGCGGTGCGGCGGCGTTCGGGGCGTGGTTCCGTGTATTGCAACTGCTTCTCCATCGTGACGCAGGGCAGGCAGGCGTCGCTCGAAAGCGCCATCGTGCCCGCGCCAGCCCCCGCGAAGCCGGACGGAATGTAGAGGCGCTCGGAGTTCAGCATGGCGCAAAGGTGCAATGAATCCAGCCCGCGGGTGCGCGCCTCGGTCTCGATGACGGCCAGTAATGCGGAGGCGATGGCGCGCTTCTCGGCCTCGGGCAGAACGCAGATTTCGATGTCGCCGGTATCGCCGTCGAACTGCGCAAAGCCAAGTAAAGAGCTGGGTTCTTCGGCGACGATCATCATTCCCGACGCGAGCCACTCCTCGCAGACGCCCGTGCGGAACATGCCCGCCCATTTGCGGGCCGTTTCCTCGCCGTGAGTGGGCGAGTAGTGGTGCACGATGGCAGCGCGATGGATGTCGCACATCGCATCGCAGTCCGATTGGCGCGCCTGGCGGATGGTGAGCATGTTAGAACGCGTCGATCCCGGTGATGTTGTGGCCGATGATGAGTGCGTGCACGTCGTGCGTGCCCTCGTAAGTCTTGACCGACTCCAGGTTCGCCATGTGGCGGAAGACCGGATACTCGTCGGCGATGCCGTTGGCGCCGAGAATGTCGCGGGCCATGCGCGCGATCTCCAACGCCATCCAAACATTGTTTCGCTTCGCCATGGAGATGTGCTGGTGGCCGACCTTGCCGGCATCCTTCAAGCGCCCCACTTGCAGGACGAGCAACTGCGCCTTGGTGATCTCGCTGATCATCCACACCAGCTTTTCCTGCACCAGTTGGTGCGAGGCGATGGGCTGCTCGCGGAACTGCTTGCGGAATTGCGAATACTGCAGCGCCGTATCGTAACAGGCCATGGCCGCGCCGATTGCGCCCCAGGCGATGCCGTAGCGCGCCTGGTTCAGGCACATCAGCGCCGACTTGAGCCCGTCGGTCTTCGGCAGCAGGTTGGCCGCGGGGATCTTTACGTCCTGTAGGGATAAGCTGGAGGTCACGCTGGCGCGTAGCGACCACTTGCCGTGCACGTCGGCGGCGCGAAATCCGGGGCGGTCCGTCTCGACGAGGAAACCGCGAACCTGGCCGCCATGCTCATCGCTTTTCGCCCAGATCACCGCTATGTCCGAAATTGAGCCGGAGGTGATCCACATCTTCTCGCCGTTCAGGATGTAGTGGTCGCCATCGCGGCGGGCGCGTGTCCGCATCGCCCCTGGGTTGGAGCCGGCATCGGGCTCAGTCAGGCCGAAGCAGCCGATCTTTTCGCCCGCGCGCAGGCCGGGCAGCCATTTCTCTTTTTGCTCGTCGCTGCCGAAGGCGTAAATCGGGTACATCACCAGCCCCGATTGCACGCTCGCGAAGGAGCGCAGGCCGCTGTCGCCGCGCTCCAGTTCCTGCATGATCAGGCCGTACTCGACATTGTTCATTTCGGCGCAGCCGTAACCCTTCAGGGTGGCGCCAAAAAAACCAAGCTCTCCCATCGGCTGGACCAGGTGCCGCGGGAACTTCCCTTCACGGTTGCATTCTTCGATGATGGGAATGAGGTTTTCTTCGACCCACTTGCGCGTGTTGTCGCGCACCAGGAGTTCGTCGGGACTGAGCAGGGAGTCGAACTGGATGAAATCAACGCCGCGGAATTTGAGTGCCATAAGAAGCTATCAGCTTTCAGTGGTCAGCTTTCAGCCAATCCGGCGCGGGTAAGCGCGCGCTTATGACAGAGAATCAGGATCAAGGAAATCAAATGCTGCCGCGCGCTCACTTCTATTGGCTGACCGCAAGAGCTAAAAGCTAACAGCTAAAAGCTTCTTCCGCAATTCCGACTTCCGGAGATCACGCTGG
>DAISJI010000005.1:12393-22306 GCA_036821585.1 Terriglobales bacterium | reverse complement strand
GCGACCACAACCGCGAAGACGCTTGGGAAATGGGCAGGCGTGGACGGAAAATCATTCATCGAAATTTCGCTGGCGCACTATGAGCAGCAGCAGATCGTGTTGTACAACGCACTCGCTCGTGGTTGGCGCCGCGTCCGGGTATCCATGACCGTCCGGAGATCCAATTTACTGCGCAAAGAGACCTACGTCATCAGGGCAGCGGCTGATTTGTGAGTAGGTAGTTGCCGGCATTTTCTTTAACGACGTGAAGTCTGGGTCGACCAACCAGGTCGTCCAGATGTTTCATCTCCGTACCGTAAACGAGCAGGTACGAACGCGAAGAACTGTTCCAGAGTGAAACGAAGCGATCGTCATTGATAAAAACATCCGGCGCATTCGGGGCATACGACCCGTATTCGAGGTTGTTCACGCGGCCGTTCCACAGCAGGGCGGTGCGGTTCGTGTAGAAGAATACGGAGGAGAATGCGTAGTACGCGTTGCCTTCAATCAATTGTCCCCGGGGATTCTGTTCGAGTGCCTGAGCGAGCGGGTACGAACCGAAATAGGCGTCCAAGCGGACCATAGCGATCCGAGCTGCCTGGACGAAGATGATCATCGCGGCAGCCGTCACCAGCGCTGCGCGCGTCACGCTGCGCGACCAGAATAATCCGAGTGCGCCGCCCGCGAACGCCAAAGCGGCCATAGCCAGCGGCAGCTTCAAATACGCAAACGACTTCACCGTCAGGTCGGTCATATGCCCAAGCGATAGCGTGTACATCTCGGGATTCTGCGACAGCGCCTCCGAGATATTGCCGGTCGCAGGTACCCTCCACACCATGGCCAGCAGCACGGCAATGACGACGAACAAAGCCGCAAATATTCCCAGAAGGATTCGCGTACCACGCCGCACCCATGGGCCTTCGGACGTCATTGCCGAGCCAATCAACAGCGCTACTGCCGGATAGATTGGCATCGAGTAGTATTCCTGCGTGGTCGAAAAGGTAAAGAACACCATGACCACGCCGATCCAGCACAAGGCCATCAGGCGAACGCGGCCCGCACGCGAATTCTGCGCGTAAGAAAGTTTGGCCGCTGCCGGCAGGTACACGCTCCACGGGAACAACCACACAAGGTTGAATAGCCAGAACCAGAGCCTCGGGACTGTGTTGTAGTCGCGCGGATATCGCAGGTTCAGGAACCGCAGCAGGTGCTCGTTGAAGAAGTAAAACCAGAAAAACCCGCGATACTCACCCGGCCCGCTATGCAACGAGAATGCAAAGTGCGGCGGATTGCGCACCGTCGCCAGCACATGCCACGGCGCGGCAATCACGAGAGCGACGATTACGAACACAGCGGGCTGGAGACGCTTCCATGCGGCGCCGGAGAATAGTTGCCGCGTGATCGCCATGTAAACCAGCGCCGTCAAGACGGGGAACACGACTGCGATCAGTCCCTTCAGCAGCAGGCCACAGCCGAGACATGCACCCAGCAGCGTCGGCCATCGCCAATCGGGTCTTTCCCGCGGTTCCAGCAGGCGCAGCCATGCCCAAACGGCTCCGGTAATCGTTAGTGTCAACGTTGCATCGGGTATCAGAATGCGGGTGAAGAGGAACAGACCGACACAGCTTGCGAGCGCAAGACCGGAGAATGCACCCGCATCGTCGCTGTCGAATGCCCAACGCGCAAAGCGGTACGTCACCCAACAAAGCAGGATTACAGCCAGCGCCAACGGCAGACGTGCAGCCCAGTCCCGCACACCGAAGACGCGGTAGGAGGCGGCCATCATCCAGTAGATAAGTGGGGATTTTTCCAGGTACGCGACACCGTTTAGTCGCGCCGTAACCCAGTCGCTGGACGCCAGCATGTTGCGCGCGATCTGCGCCTGCACCGCATCAACGTCGTCCATCAGGCGCGGCGGACTGAGGATGTTTACAAGAAAGATGAGGCTAGCGGCAACGAGGACGACAATTCCGCCTCGACCAACACGCCTGCCCTCTGCGCCTCCAGCGACATTTCCGAGGGCCCCACCTCCACTTTCCACTTTCTCATCCAGACCAGCAAAACCATGAGTCCCCATAGGTGATATCCGAGATTAGCTTTTTTCTCTTGATGTGTGGCGATCAACTGTTCCACCGCCGACCAACGGAACAGGCCAGTGTCCGATACTGCGGCGGGCGACAACGTGTCGAGCAGGAACGAACGAAGCGCGCCCCGGAACCACCGGTGAATCGGAATATCGAACCCAATCTTCGGACGGTTCAGTATGCTGGACGGCAACTTGTCTTCCATAAGTCGCCGTAGCACGTATTTCGAGGTCGCGCCCCGTAGCTTCCATCGCGCCGGCAACGTTTCCGCAAAATCGACGATGCGCGAATCCAGAAACGGGGGCCGCGCCTCCAGCGAATGCGCCATACTCATCCGGTCGACCTTGTAAAGGATATCGTCGGGGAGGTAGTAACGCTGATCGAATTGCAGGTAGCGCTGGAGCCCGCGCGTGCCGTTCATAGTTGAGAGCACGCGCTCCAGGGCGCGCGCATCGGCGAACCGGAAAAGGTCGCGCTTTTCCGCCTCTGAAAACGTACCGTTCCAGAACACGTGTGCGGCTTCCGGAGTAAGCAGCGACCCCTGTAAGAAACGTTTCAGCTTGTAGTCGAACCCAATCTTTTCGTCGGACGCGGGCAGCCGGCCAGCCCAGCGCAATGCGGCTTCCCGCAGCAGCCTGGGGACGTGTTGTGCCATCGCGTTGTAGCGGTTTGCCCGGTAGGTGAGATACCCGGCGAACAACTCGTCGGCGCCTTCGCCTGTTAGCACCACGGCGACATCCTTGCGAGTCATCTGCGCCAGGAACCATACCGGAATCGCCCCGGCGTCGGCGCTGGGTTCATCCGAGTAGTAGGCGATCTCCTCGATTGCACTCTCCAGGTCGGCGGTCGTATCCAGGTTGAACTCCGAATGCCGTGTACCGTAACGGCTGACCATCGCGCTGATGTAGTCGCTTTCGTCGAATGACTCGCCGTCAAAGGTGATCGAGAAGGTACGCAACGGGGCACTGGCAGCATTCGCCGCGTAGTGAAGTATGGTTGAGGAATCCAGCCCGCCACTTAACCAAATTCCGACGGGGACATCGGCAACGAGTTCTTCCGCGATGGATTTCTTCAACAAGTCGTCCAGTTGCTCGCACGCTGCGTCGAGCGACCGCGGGGGCGCAGCAGTGACGCTCACCGGCACGTACGATCGAACCTCGCAGGCGCCACCGCACCATTCGAGCAGGTGTCCCGGCACGATTTTCAGAATGCCGTCGATCAGCGTGTAGGGACCGGGCACGTAATTCAGGCTCAAGAAGCAGTTCAAGCCTTCTTTGCTGATGTGTCGCGGAACGCCCGGGTGCGCGAAGATGCACTTCAGCTCGGAGCCGAAGTAGATCTCGCCTTTGTGCAAGCGGTAGTACAGCGGCTTGATGCCCATGCGGTCGCGCGCAAGGATCAGGCGCCGCTCCGACTTAATCCAGATGGCGAGCGCGAACATTCCGCGCAACCGCGCGAAACCAGCCGTCCCCCAACGCAGGAATACATGCAATAGCACTTCCGTATCGCAGCGCGTCCGGAATACCTGGCCCTCCGCCTGCAATTCCTGCCGCAGTTCCTGGTGATTGAAAATTTCGCCATTGTAAATGAGGACCACATCGCCATCGGGGCTGACAAAGGGCTGGTCGCCGTTTTCCAGGTCCAGAATCGATAGGCGCACCGATCCCAGCGAGATGTAGGGCGACACGAACTCGTCCTGGTGATTGGGTCCGCGATGGCTCAGCGACGTCAGAGCGGAAGCAAGCACCCCCGCCGGCAATGGCGTCACAATGTGCGAATATCCCAGAATGCCGCACATTATGTCGGCTCCTGGATGGAGGAAAACGGAAAGGCTTGCAAGATGAACCGGAAGATATCAACGGCGGAACAGCACGTCAAGCTCACCTTGGTGGAGGTTGTTGACACAGCGGCAGTACGAACCAATTGGGGTTGGGAAAGTTATTCCGCCGCGAATGACGTTGGCTCTTGGGGAGACCTCGTCCTGTCTCTCGGCAGGTTCAGTCTCCGGCAGAGTGCTCCAATGCAACCGACACTCCGATGAGGCGGCGGCCCTGCTCGCGTTCCTGCGGCGCGAAGCCGTTCGCCAGGATGCGGAGCTGGCCCGACGAGGTGTCCACACGGAATTCCATTGCCAACTCACCGCTTTCCGCTGCCTGCGCCAGGGCAGTCCGGCAGCGCTCCCGGTCAGCGGGATGGACATGCAATAGCCAGCTTTCGATATGTTCGTACTTCCGCGATTTCAAAATGCCGTACGGGTCGGTCCATCGCCAGAGCTTGAGTCGGAAATCGAGTTCCCAGGTCCAGAATCGCTTGAACTGCTGGGCGGTAGATAAATAGTGCTCCAACTCTTGCCCCCTGCGCTCGACCAGACGTAAACGGCGCGACGCACGGTCTCTCGCCACGGCCAGCAGACACACTGTTCCGGCCACCAGTGCAAAGGCGGAAAGGACGATTACATAGCCGATGGAACCGACGGGAAGAGCAAACAATCGTGGCGACAGAAATGCGATGGCTGCCAGTCCGCCACTACTCGCAACAACGCCGGCGCGCCACCCCCAAAGCCAGCACACGATCGCAGCCGCCGCGACGAGCAAGCTGAAGGCAGACAGATCGAATATCACTCCCGAATCGAACACGGCACCGGCCAGCAGTTGGGGATAGTCGATCAAGCCTCACCTCCGAACAGACACTGGTCGCCTTATTCTTCCGCCCAACCGAACCCATACGTTACAACTAAGTTGTTCGCCTGAACGTAAAGTTCGGTAAACATCAAAATCCTGGATTATCCGGAAGTTCATCCAACGAGGATGGCTGTGGATCAGCCTTAGATTTTCTGCAGGTGGTTGTCCGTGCGGGAGTTAGCTTCTTCCACGCTGCGCAGGCAAGGCAATCCGGCAATGTTATATTTGGCCGTCTTCATGAAAATCTGTGCCGCAAGAACAACGGTAATCGCCCTGTTTCTGGCGCTCGTACTACCGACGATGGCGTTGGACCCATCGTTCCAGAGGCTTCTCACCGCCGGACGGGTCGACGAGCTGATTCGCGCCGCCGATGAGCGCATACTGCGGTCCCCTCGTGATACCGATTCTTACCTCGCATTGGGTCGTGCATACCTCGCCTTGCGAGACTGGGACAAAGCGGTCGCAGCCCTGGAACGCGCCGTGACACTTACGCCACAGAACAGCGCATTACACCTTTGGCTTGGCCGCGCCTACGGCGAGAAGGCCGCGCATGTGAATTTCTTGTCCGCCATCGGTTGGGCCAAGAAGTCACGCAGCGAGTTCGAGCGAGCAGTAGAGTTGGATACGACGAATGTAGGCGCACGCAGCGATCTCGCCGAATTCTGTATTGACGCGCCCGGCTTGATTGGTGGAGGCATAGACAAGGCACGCAAGCAAATCGACGTCATCCAGCAACAGGATGCCGCGTTAGGGCATTTCCTGAGAGCTCGTATTGCCGACAAGGAAAACGACCGAACGCGCGCAGAGCAGGAGCTTAATGCAGCGATTGCCGCAGGTCCCGACAAGGCTCGTTATTGGGTAAACCTCGCATCTTTTTATGAACGCTGGGGCCGCTATGACGACATGACGAAGGCCATTGCCAGTGCAGTGGCGGGACCGAGACTACGCTCCGACGTGCTCTACTACGCTGCCGAGCTACTGTTACGGAATAAGCGCGATGTGCGGCTAGCCGAAGATTTGTTGCGTCAGTATTTGGTGAACCCAACCGATGAGGTGCCGGCCTTCGAAGCCCATTATTTATTAGGCACGCTTTTGGAGGGCGAGCATAAGGTGGACGAAGCGACCCGCGAATATCTTGCCGCCACAACGTTGGCTTCCAGACACGACAAGGCCAAGAGCGCGCTTCAGCGGTTGCAGTCGACCCGCGCTCGTTGAGGGGACGAGATTCCCGACGTCGCCAGAACTGGCTTTCCCGTCCTCTTATAGACGAGGCGGGTTCCGATGAATCGTCCAACTTGCCACCACGATGATGCCTCCGCCTGCCTCACGCGCCTCCCATCAGACGAGCTAACCACGTATCACCGACCACCTGGAGGAGAAACGGGCAAACCGGACATTAGACCGCTACGAATGTCAGGGAGAGTTTTGTTACAGGCTCTAAGTAGGTGTCATCCTGAGCGAGAACTGGGTGTCGAGTTTGCGCGTACGATTCGAAGGACCCCTATGTTTGGCGGGCTGATTTAATCTCTTATCTTGCGCGCCTCCGACCCGACCAACGACATACGACCAATGGTTTCACCGAGCGCGCCGCGTCTTCGACTCCCATAGTCTGCCCACCCTTCGCCAAAACCGGGCGAAAGGGCGGGGCGCGTTGTCTCAGAATGCACCTTGCATCTCTCGGTGAAATTGGGGTGATTACGTGGTGTAGTGTAGGAAGAGAACAGGCGACGCACCAGGTCCAATATCATGACTACAAAAGGCGCAATCGGAATCCTCACCGGCGGCGGCGACGTGCCGGGTTTGAACCCGGCGATCCGTGCAATCACAATTCGGGCGCTGCGGGAGGGCTACCGGGTGATCGGCCTGCGGCGCGGATGGGCGGGCCTGATCGACATCATCCGCGAAAAGAACTGCGACAATAGCGACAATTTCCAGACCCTCTCCGAAGAGGTCGTCAATCGGGCAGGCCGGACCGGGGGAACCTTCCTGCATACGTCCCGTACGAATCCGAGTCAGGTAAAGAAATCTCATGTCCCCGCTCACTTGCAGGGCACGTACCAAGCCGAGAAGAACGACTTGACGCCGGAAGTGCTCAAGAACCTGGAGTGGCTCGGGATCGACTATTTGATCCCGATCGGCGGCGATGACACGCTGAGCTATGGGGTACGCCTGTATCAAGAAGGCGTGAACGTGGTAGGGATTCCCAAGACCATGGATAACGATGTTCCGGGAACCGATTACTGCATCGGGTTCAGCACCTGTGTGACGCGCACGATTCAGATGACCAACAGCCTGCGGACTTCCGCCGGTTCGCATGAACGTTTTCTGGTGGTCGAGGTGTTCGGCCGTTATGCCGGCTTCACGGTCATGCTGCCGACCATGGCGGGGGCAGCGAACCGGTGCGTCATCCCGGAGCATAAGTTCGATATCGAGCGGTTGACGGAATTGCTGGTGGCCGACCGCCGCAAGAACCCAAGCCGGTATTCGGTTTTGCTGCTGTCGGAAGGAGCGATGTTCGAAGGTGGGGAAATGGTCTTCGCGCGTGAGACTACGGACGCCTTCGGGCATAAGAAACTGGGCGGAATCGGTGATCTGGTCTCGGAAAAGCTGCAGGAGCTCTCACCGAAATACAACAACGGCAAGCTCATACACGTCATCAACCAAAAGCTGGGCTATTTGGTCCGCGGTGGCGATCCCGACGCGATTGATTCGATCGTCCCGATGGCTTACGGCAATCTTGCCCTGGACCTGATTCTGAACAAGGTTCACGGTAGGCTTGTTGTGCTCAGGAACGGCCGATACGACAACATGCCGATCGACGTTGTGACCGCCTCGAAAAAGCTAGTGAATGTGAAAGAACACTACAACATCGAACGACTGCGGCCGCACTACAAGAGCTTCGAGATGAAGCCCCTCTTCATCATGACAAGTGATCTTTCTTAGGTAGCGTCCGTCCAGAGAGCCTTGTCATCAAGCCAGTGACATCATTCATTTCGCTCTGGCGGTACTGGAGCGGAATGCGGAGCGACAATCGGTCTCCCGGAGGTGTGCAATGGACTTGAAACGGGCTGTCCGGACATTTAGGCCGCTACGAGTCTCAGGGAGGGTTTTGTTACAGGCTCTATGTAAATGTCATCCTGAGCGAGAACTGGGCCTCGGGTTCGCGCGTCCGATTCGAAGGACCCCTATGTTTGGCGTGCTGATTTAATCTCTTATCGTGCGCGCTTCCGACCCGACCCACGACCTACGACCTGCGACCAACGGTTCTTCCGATCCCTCGCCCAAGATCCTTGCCCTCATCTCGTTCGCCGTCTCCACCATCGTCCTCGCGCACTACTACCGCTACTCGCAAATTCTTCTCTCCGGCGACGCCGTCGCCCACATCAACATCGCGCGCCGCGTCTTCGACTCCCGTACTCCCGGCCCGATGCAGCTCGGCACCGTCTGGCTCCCGCTCCAGCATGTTCTCACCATTCCCTTCATCATTCTGGATGTTGGCTGGTCGAGTGGCGTCGGCGGCGCCATTCCGTCCATGCTCGGCTACGTCCTCGGTGTGCTCGGCATCTACCGCCTCGTCCGCGACGGCCTTCGCTCGCGCGCCGCCGCATGGATCGCCGCCGTCATCTACGGCGCCAATCCCAACCTGCTTTATGTCCAGACCACCGCGCTCAATGAACCGCTTTCGATGGCGCTGCTCATCTGGGCCGTCGTCTGGTTCGCCGACTTCACCCGCGCGGCACTCACGGTTGCCCCACCCTTGTCGCGACCGGGGTTGGAGCGACAGGGTGGGGATGTTCCGGTTGCCCAGCGCCCAGCACCCAGAGCCCTGCATCTCTGCGGCCTGGCCCTGCTCGCCAACATCCTCCTCCGCTACGACGGCTGGTTCCACGCCTGCGCATTTCTGGCCGCAACGGCAATCGTCCTGTTCATCGCTCATCGTCGCGCGCCCCTGACGCGAGCGATCAAGAAAGCAGCATGGACCTTCCTGTTCCTCGTCGCCATCGGTCCCGCCGCCTGGTTTGCCTGGAACGCCGCCATTTTCGGTAATCCGCTGGAATTCGCCACCGGTCCCTACTCGGCGAAGGGAATTGAGGAACGTTCGCGCCGCCCCGGCGACCCGCATCACCCGGGATGGCACGCGCCCCGCGTCGCCGCTCTCTACTACTTGCGCGACCTCCAACTCAACCTCGGCTCCGGACGCCTGCTCGTCGGCCCGCCCAAGCAAACCGCCTTCGCGCCCACCGCTCCTCCCGGACGCTGGGAAAAACCCTGGCTGCCCATCGCGCTTTTCGGCACGCTGGTGATTATTTTTCTCGCGCGCGGATCGTGGCCCTTGTTATTGCTTTGGCTCCCGCTGCCGTTCTACGCCATCTCCATTGCCTGGGGTGGTGTGCCCATTTTCATCCCCGTGTGGTGGCCGTTCTCCTACTACAACACCCGTTACGCGCTGCAACTCCTGCCCGCCGTCGCCCTGTGCTGGGCCGCCGCCGCGTGGTTGCTGATGCGCGCGCACCGGAGCCCGCTCTGGCGCGCCGCGGTCATCGCGGGGACACTGGTGGTCGTCGCCGCCAGCTACGCCTCCATCCGCTACAGCGTCCCGATCACCCTGCGTGAGGTCCGCGCCAACGGCGGAGCGCGCTCTGCCATCGACGCTCAGCTCGCGACCGTCCTGCGCCGCCTGCCGCCCGACGCATCGATCTTGATGTACATCGGCGACCACGGCGGTGCATTCCAGCGCGCGACCATCCCACTGCGCCGCACCATCCATGAAGGTAACCGGGATGAGTGGAAAGCGGCCCTGCAGAATCCCGCCGCCAGCGCCGACTACATCATCGCCGCCGACGGCGATCCCGTCTCCGATGCCGTCCGCCGGCATCCCGAAGGCCTGATGATCGTCGGCGTCGTCGAAGCTCCCTGGCAGCGTGCCGTCCGTATCTACCGCCCGATCAAGTAACCGGCTGGCGACTGGTGACCATTGACTGTTAGAATTCGCGCTCGATGAATGATTTCTGGCAGCACTGGGGACCGCAGTCGCCGCAGGTAACTCTGCTGGCGCGCGTCATGCTGCGCCTGGTCGTCGCCGCAATCCTGGGTGGCATCATCGGCCTGGAGCGCGAAATGAAGCGCAAGTCCGCCGGGTTGCGCACCAATATGTTCATCTGCTTCGGC
>DAISJI010000005.1:9091-12293 GCA_036821585.1 Terriglobales bacterium | reverse complement strand
CGAAATGAAGCGCAAGTCCGCCGGGTTGCGCACCAATATGTTCATCTGCTTCGGCGCCGCGGACACGGAGTAGCGCGAATAGAACTTAACTTTGTCATTGAAATTGCGAAGCTGGAACTCAAGACTTCTTAGGCCAGAGCCCAAAGCCCAACATGCCGATCCCTTTCGTCAAAGCGCACGCCTGCGGTAACGACTTCATCCTGGTGGACTCGCGCCATGTCCCGGGGAATGTCTCCGCCTTCACCGTCGCCATCTGCGATCGCCGTCATGGCGTCGGCGCCGACGGCGTGGAAGTGATGTATGCCGACCCGCAAATCGACGCGCGCATCCGGCTCATCAACGCCGACGGTTCCGACGCCGAGCTTTCCGGTAACGGCACCCGCTGTGTTGCCGCCCTCCTGGTCGCCGAGCGTGGTGGCAGCGTCGTTGCCATTCGTACCGGCGCCGGCATCAAGGTCTGCACCCTGACGGCGCGCTCCGAGCAGAGCTTCGAATTCGATATGGCGATGGGTCAGCCGGATGTCGGCGAACCCATGACCATCAAACTTGCCAACCGTGAAGTCACCGGCATCCCGGTCTCGATGGGGAACCCGCAATACGTCGTATTCGTCGATTCCTTCCCGCCCGGATGGCAGGTGGAGGCGGCCGAAATCGAAGCGCATCATGACTTCAAGTACGGCACGAATGTTGAGCTGGTACACATTAAAAGCAAAGAAGATATCGAGATTCGAATCTTCGAGCGCGGGGCTGGCGAAACGAAATCTTCCGGGACCGGATCGTGCGCGTCCGCAGTCGCCGCCATCGCCACCGGACGCGCCCTGTCTCCGGTGCGCGTCCACGCTCCCGGCGGTTCCCAGGTCGTGCGCTGGGAGAAGAATGAAATCGTCCTCCGCGGGCCCGCCCAAATCGTCTGCCGCGGCGAATTCCTGCTCTGACCTTCGTGTTAGTTAGTGACCTTTGTGGTGAATGTGGTTTTCCTCTGTGTTCCTCCGTGTCGTCTGTGGTGAAATTAGTCTCTCGTGCCTGAACTCCTCAAGCCGCCCGCTCTCCGGCCCGGCGATCGCGTCGGCATCATCGCGCCCGCCAGCAACGTCGATCCCGCGCATCTGCAGGCGGGCATCCGCCGCCTCGAGCAAATGGGCTACGTCCCATTGCATCAGCCCGGCATCCTTGACCAGGACCTCTACTTCGCCGGAACCGTGCACCGCCGCCTGCGCGAGTTGCACGAGATGTTCGAGCGCGACGAAATCCGTGCCGTGATTTGCGCCCGCGGCGGCTACGGCGCCAACTACCTGCTCCCGCATCTCGATCTCGACCTCATCGGCCGCCACCCGAAAATCTTCGTCGGCTACAGCGACATCACCTGCCTGCTGACTTACCTAAACGACGCCACCGGCCTGGTGACCTTTCACGGTCCGATGGTCGCCAAGGATTTCGCCGAAACCGATCCGCCCGGCGTGGACGAGAATTCCTGGCGTGCCGCGTTGGGCGGCAACTCGCAATGGGAGTTGGCCTCGCACGCCGTCTTCGGCCTCAATCCGCTCGTCGCCGGAGAAGGCGAGGGTGTGCTCTATGGCGGATGTCTTTCGATCCTGGTCGCCTCCCTGGGCACGCCCTACGAAGCGAAAACCGAAGGCAAGCTGCTTTTCCTGGAAGACATCGCCGCCAAGCCCTACCAGATCGACCGCATGCTGATGCAACTGAAGCTCGCGGGAAAGCTGGAGGGCGTGCGCGGCATCGTCTTTGGCGAATTGATGCACTGCGTGCAATCGCCCGACCAGGGATACACGCTCCAGGAGGTCGTCTTCCGGATTGTCGAAGACCTGAAGGTTCCGGTCGCTTACGGCCTGCGCTCCGGCCACGCCTCACGCGAGAACGTGACCCTGCCCTTCGGTGTCCGCGCCCGCCTTTCGGTCGCGCACGAAACCGTCCGCTTGGAGATAATGGAGTCGGCAGTCGTTTGACCGTAGCACCGGCGTCTCGCCGGTAACGTTGTTCTCGATCTCTTCCTTCGTATGAATTGCCAATCAAGAATCAGGAATCGAAAATCAAGAATGGTTTTGATCTCAATCGAATAACCTCGACCGTCGCGATAAACTCTCCCCAATGCCCAACGCCCAAAACCCAAAGCCCCACGTTCACTTGATTGGCATCTGCGGCACCGCCATGGCCTCCCTCGCCGGCATGCTGCAGCAGCGCGGCCATCGCGTCAGCGGCTCTGATAACGCCGTCTATCCTCCGATGTCCGACTTCCTCGCCCGCCTCGGCATCGCCGTCGCGCAGCCATTTGCGGAAGAAAATCTCGACCCGCGTCCCGACCTCGTCGTCGTCGGCAACGCCATCTCCCGCGGCAACGTGGAACTTGAGCGCGTCTTGGACGAGCGCATCCCGCTCACTTCGATGGCCGCGCTCCTCCAGGAAGAATTCTTGCGCGGGCACGAAACCATCGGCGTCGCCGGCACCCATGGCAAGACCACCACCACCTCCATGCTCGCCTGGATCTTCGAAGTGGCGCGCCGCCGCCCATCGTTCCTCGTCGGCGGCATCGCGGAGAATTTCGGCGGCAGCTTTCAACTCGGCGACGGCGAATTCATCATCGAAGCCGACGAGTACGACACCGCCTTCTTCGACAAAGGCCCGAAATTCCTGCACTACTTTCCCGACTCCGTTATCCTCACCTCGGTCGAATTCGATCACGCCGATATTTACCGCGACCTCGACGCGGTGAAGACCGCCTTCAAGCGCCTGGTGAACCTCGTGCCCCGCCGCGGCGTGATTGTCGCCTGGGATGGCGAAAACTCTTCCGGTCCATCCACTCGGGTGAAGTCCAATCTCGACGATTGCCTCGCCCGCGCCTTCTCCCGCGTGGAGCGCTACGGCTTCTGCGAGAACTCAGCCTGGCGAATCGCCAACCTTCATTTCGAAGCGCAGCGGACGGCGTGGTCCGTCCTGCGGGAAGGGAAGACGTGGGGTGAGTTCGATTTCTCACTCGCCGGCGAATACAACGTCCTCAACGCCACCGCTGCCTGCGCCATGTCCGCGCAGTACGGCCTCAAGCCCGCAGAAATCGCGGAAGCGTTACGCGGCTTCCAATCCGTCAAGCGCCGCCTCGAAGTTCGTGCCGAGGTAAACGGCATCACCATCGTGGACGATTTCGCCCACCATCCGACCGCCATCGCACAAACCCTCCAGGCGCTGCGCA
>DAISJI010000005.1:2398-8991 GCA_036821585.1 Terriglobales bacterium | reverse complement strand
GACGATTTCGCCCACCATCCGACCGCCATCGCACAAACCCTCCAGGCGCTGCGCACGCGCTATCCCGGACGCCGCCTGTGGGCGATTCTCGAGCCGCGTTCCAATACGCTGCGCCGCCGCGTCTTACAGCAGGAACTTGCCGACGCGCTCGCCCTCGCTGATGCTGTTGTGGTCGCCGCCATCTTCAAGGCCGAAGCCATCCTCGAGGCCGAGCGTCTCGATGTGCAGACCCTGGTCGACGAACTCAAGCGCCGCGGCCGTCCCGCATGGCATCTCGCCGACGCGGACGCCATCATCTCCACGATCGTGCCGGAGCTGAAGTCCGGAGACGTGGTCGCCATCCTCTCCAACGGCGGCTTCGGCGGCATTTACGACAAACTGCCAAAGCGCCTCAGTTCGTAGCAGGATGCAATCGACAATCGTCAATCGACAATCATCAGTGGTTTTGAAACAATCGCGCTCTGTGATCCGCAAACTCGTCTTTCTCCTTTTCGCCACTGCCGCTTTTGCTCAAAGCGCGGCCGACCGCCTCAACTTCGTCTCATACAAGATCTCGTTGGCCAGAGCCGCTGAGCACGTCGTTCATGTTTCCGTGCGCTTACTGGATTCCGAGCATCCTCGGCATGACCTGGTACTGCCCGTCTGGAACGCGACCTATATGGTGCGCGACTTCTCGCAGTACGTGACTCGCTTCTCCGCGCACGACGACGCCGGCCAACCACTGCCTGTGACCGTTGTTGACAAGACCACTTGGCGCATCGAGTCGGCTGCGCCCTTCGTCTTTGAGTACGACATCCTCGCCGACAACGCCGGTCCATTCGGCGCGCAGCTCAACGACGAGCACGCATTCCTAAACCTCGCGCAGATCCTGGTGTACGACCCTGCGCTGCGGAGTCGTAAAGTAAGCGTTGAGTTCGTCGACGTGCCCGCCTGGCAACTCGCGACGGCCCTCCGGGAAGACAGCGTGCGCAACTGCGCGGATTGCTTTGTGGGGACGAATTACGCGCGTCGCGCCGATAACTACGACGAGCTCGTCGATTCACCCGTCGAACTCGGCACTTTCGCCATCCAGGCCTTTGACGAAGGCGGCGCGCACTACCAAGTTCTCGTCCACGCCGATCCCGCCGACTACGACTTGAACGCCATCACCGCTCAGGCCCGCAAGCTCGCTGCAACCGAAGTCGAGTGGATGAAGGACCGACCGTTCGATCACTACCTGTTCATCTACCACTTCCGGCGCGGACCGGCGGGCGGCGGAATGGAGCACGCGTACTCCACCGCCATCGACACCTCGGCGCAGCGCGTCAAGCAGGACCCGCAATCGGTGGCGAGCGTAACCGCGCACGAGTTTTTTCACCTGTGGAACGTAAAGCGCATTCGCCCGCAGTCGCTCGAGCCGGTGGATTACACGAAAGAGCAATACTCCCGCGCGCTGTGGTGGAGCGAAGGCGTCACCAGCACGGTGGGCGACCTCATGCTCGTGCGCGCCGGTTTCTGGGACGAGAAGCGATACCTCAATGCGCTGGCGCGGCAGATCGAGAACCTGGAATCGCGTCCCGCGCGGCTTACGCAGTCGGTCGAAGAGTCATCGCTGGAAACCTGGTACGACAAGTATCCGTCCTATCGCCAGCCCGAGCGCAGCATCGACTACTACAACAAGGGTGAAATCGTCGGCGTGCTGCTCGATCTCTCGGTGCGCGACGCGACCGCCAACAAGAAATCGCTGCGCGATGTTTTTCACTGGCTCAACGACAACTACGCGAAAAAGGGCAAGTTCTTCCCGGATTCCGCGGGAGTTGAAGAAGCTGCCGAAGCTGTCTGCAGTTGCGCGCTCCAGCAGTTCTTCGCCGACTACGTGAGTGGTACCGCGCCGCTCGCCTACGACTCGTTCTTCAAGTCGGTCGGGCTGCGCCTGAACAAGACCACCACCACCGTCCCCGATCCCGGCTTCCGCGTCGGCCGCACGTTTGGCCAGCCGCAAGGCTCTCCGGCGGTGGTGTCGCAAGTGGATGCGAACGGTCCCGCGGTGCAGGCAGGATTGAAGGTTGGTGATGCGATCCAGCAGGTGAACGGCAAGCCAATCACAGGACCGTTCGAGAATCATTTCAATACCATGCGCGTCGGTGACGAAGTGCGTCTTACGCTCGCCGGACCCCGCGATGTCGTCTTCAAACTCGGCGGCAAACCGGAAGACAAATACTCGCTCGTCGGCCTCGACAAGGTGACCGCCGAGCAACGCGCGCGCCGCGCCGCGTGGATCCGCGGCGACTGATGCGCACGCTGCTCACATTAGCGTGGTGGAGCATCGCAACGCCGCTGGCCGCGCTCGTCTTCATCCCGTACGCGCTGCTGACGGGAAACAGCGACCCGCTTTACAACGTCGCCATGCGCATCGTGCGCTCGGGCATCTGGCTCAGCGGAATCCGCGTCACGATCACCGGGCGCGACCGGCTCGACCCGAAGCAGACTTACATCTTCATGGCGAATCACGTCTCCGACATCGATCCGCCGCTGCTCATTCCCCTGTTGCCCAAGCGGACGTCGGTGCTGGTCAAGAAGGAGCTGTTCCGCGTTCCGGCGCTGGGGACGGCGATGCGCGTCGCCAAGCTCGTGCCTGTCGATCGGCGCAATCGTGACGCCGCCATCCAGAGTGTGCGCGACGCGGCAGAGGCGATCCGCGCCGGACTCGATATGACCATTTTTCCCGAAGGAACGCGCTCGCGTGACGGGCGTCTGCTGCCTTTCAAGAAGGGACCGTTTTACCTGGCGATGGAATCGGGGTGTCCGGTGGTGCCGGTGACGATCCTCGGGACCTACGAAATCCGGCCCAAAGGGAAGTTCTTTATGCGTGGCGGGACCGCGGAGCTGGTGTTTCACGAACCGCTTTGGCCAAAAGATTTTCCCGATCGCGAAGCGCTGGTCAGCGCAGTGCGCGATGCAATCACCACGTCGCTCCCGCCAGAACGGCGGTGAACGTGATTGCCATGGGCCTTGTGCCACGAGCCATGCGCCAACCTATTGAAAACCTTTTTTCTCGATCAGCCGTGCGCTCAGTACCGCGCCGTCGCGGTCGTCGTGCAGCTTGATGGGGAAGACCAGCACGTTCCAGGTATAGCGCGCCGACTTCTTCGGCAGGTTGGGAAGGCCGCGGAAGCCGCGATCAATAAAGGTCTCGCGCGTGTCGGCAACGGTGCGGAGGATTTCCTTCCAGTCCTCGCCCACCTCGGGGAATTCGTCGAACTTATTCTTGCCGACGAACCATGCCGGCTTCTTGTCGTAGAGCGCGGCAAAGTAATCGTTCACGTATTGCCAGTTGCCGTCGCGGTCCACGATCTCCAGCACCTGGTCGTTGCCCATGGCGTCGCCGATGCGCCGGTAGTAGAAATCCCGCGCGTCCACCACCACGGCTTTGCCGCGTTTCTTGCCTTCGAAGGAGCGCAGCGCGTTCACCAGGTCGTCCACGGAGCTGTAGCCCTTGAGCAGGTGCATGTCGGCCACGCCGCCGAACTTCCGCTCCAGGGTGGCCGACAGGATGATGATCGGCACCTGCGGACGCTTCTGCCGCAAGCTTTCGGCGACCTCGGTGCCAAAGTTTCCCGCTCCCAGGTGGTAGTCGAGGACGGCGATGTCGATGCTGTCCAGCTTCTTCTCGGCTTCTTCGACGGTGGAAGCGGCAACAACCTGGTAGCCCTTTTGGCGCAGGATGGTGGAGCGCAGGAGCAGGTTTTCCTCGAGGTCGTCGAGGAGGAGCACGCGAATGGGCTTCGCGCCTTTACCGCTGCCGATGCTGGTCACTTCAGCCATGCGAAGAGTCCACTATTGTACAGGCGGCAGGCAGAAGGGGCTCTGGGCGTCAAGCTTCAGGCGTTAGGAAATGCTCGTCGTCTTACGTTCTTTTCCTAAAGCCCAACGCCTAAAGCCTTACTAGTCGGTCTCCGGCTTTCTCGCGGCTCTCGTGCTCTTCGCCAGTTCCGGCAGCTTGTTAAAAACGGCGACGCAGCGCAGCCACTGCCGGTTATCAATCGCCGGATAGCCGCTCACTGTTTTTCCCGGCTCGACATCCTTGGGTATTCCGCTTTGCGCGGTCGCAATCGCGCCGTCGCCGATGGTGCAGTGTCCGGCGACGCCTACTTGTCCGGCAAGGATCACATTCTTGCCCACGACCGTGGAACCGGCCAGCCCGACCTGGGCGCAGAGCATGGTGTCTTCGCCAACCTCGCTGCCGTGGCCGACCTGCACCAGGTTGTCGATCTTGGCGCCCCGCCGCACGCGTGTCTCGCCGACGCTGGCGCGGTCCACGCAAGCGTTGGCCTGGATTTCGACGTCACTTTCGATAATCGCTGGTCCGGATTGCGGAATTTTTTCCCAAGCTTGCTTTTCGTTCTTGGCGAAGCCAAAGCCGTCGGCGCCGACGACGACTCCATTTTGGAGGATGACGTTGTCGCCAAGCACGCAGTACTCCCGGACGATGGCGTGCGCGTGCGCGTAGAAGTTCTTGCCGATTTTCGCGCCGCGATAAATGACGACGTGCGGGTGCAGCACCGCGTTGTCGCCAATCACGACGTCCTCGTCGATCACCACGTAGGGTCCGATGGAGGCGTGCTTGCCGATCTTCGCCGAGGAATCCACGTCGGCGGTGGAGTGGACGCCGACCTGGCGCCGGGGCGGGTGGTAGAAGAGCCCGATGGCGCGCGCAAACACCAGGTAGGGATTGTCACAACGGAGGGTCGAGGCCGCGAGGGCAGGGAAGTCGTTGGTCACGATCACCGCCGAAGCCTTCGTGGTCCTGGCGGCGGCCGCGTACTTCGGGTTGGCGACGAAGGTGATCTGTCCGGGGCCCGCTTCCTCGATCCCGGCTACGCCGGTGATTTCGGCGTCCGCGCCTTCCAGGCGCGCGCCCAACGTCTTGGCGATCTGCGAGAGTTTCATAGGAGTGCGGACAGTCTAAACGCTCGCTGGTCGCGGGTCGATGGCAGAGCGCCCCGAACGCCCCCTCTATCTTCCTCTGTGTTCCTCTGTGCCCTTTGTGGGGAATGTTCCTCTGGCGGATGACAGCCCCCGTCTCCCGCCATATAATCCGCGCGACTCTCGCGGAGGCCGTTCATGAAGACATTCGTTCGCGCGCTGTTGCTGTGCGTCTTTTTCTCGCTCTTCACTTTTGCGCAAACCGCTCCCACGGCACTGCTCCACAGGCCGTCGATCGGCGCCTCTGAAATCGTTTTCACCTATGGCGACGATCTCTGGTCGGGTCCGCGCGATGGCGGCCCGGCGCATCCCTTGACCACCGGCCCCGGGACCAAGACGGACCCGTTCATTTCTCCCGACGGCAAGTGGATCGCTTACAGCGGCACGTACGACGGCAATACCGACGTGTACGTGATGCCCGCTGGCGGCGGCGTGCCCAGGCGTCTGACCTTCCACCCCGGCGCGGACAACGTCATGGGCTGGACGCCCGACAGTTCTGCCGTCCTCTTCCGCTCCGGGCGCATGAGCTACTCTCGTGCCCAGCGCCTGTTCACCGTGGCGCTTACTGGTGGATTCCCGAACGAAGTCCCTCTTCCTGAGGGTGAAATGGGCTCCTTCTCGCCTGACGGCAAGCACCTTGCCTACGTTCCTTTCTGGAATTGGGGGCCGACGACGGCGTGGAAGCGTTATCGCGGCGGTACTACCGCGCGCATCTGGATTGCGCGTTTGTCCGATTCGAAAGTCGAAGAAATACCACGTAATAACTCGAACGACTTCGATCCCATGTGGCTGGGCGAGAAGATCTACTTCCTCTCCGACCGCAGCGGCGCAGTTTCACTGTTCGTTTACGACACGCGTAGCAAGAAGGTAGACCCGGTGATCTCGGGCGCGACCTCCGACATCAAGTGGGCCTCCGCCGCGCCGGACATGATCGTGTACGAGCAACTGGGGTCGCTTCACAAGCTCGACCTTCGCACGATGAAGGATGCCGAGTTGAAGTTCGCCGTCGCCGGCGACCTGCCCAGTCTGCGTCCGCACTTCGAGAAAGTCGGCCAGTACATCTCCAACTACGCGATCTCGCCCAGCGGCGTGCGCGCGGCGTTTGAAGCGCACGGAGAGATTCTGACCGTGCCGGCGGAGCATGGCGATATTCGAAACCTGACTAACACCTCGAATGCCGCCGAGCGCGACCCCGCTTGGTCGCCCGATGGCCGGTGGATCGCATACTTTTCCGACGAGAGCGGTGAGTACGAACTGCACCTGCGTTCGCAGGATGGGACACAACTCAAGAAGCTGTCGCTGGGCGATCCGCCATCGTTCTTCTACGAGCCGATCTGGTCGCCCGACTCGAAGAAGATCGCGTACACCGATAAGCGGCTCAACATCTGGTACGTCGACCTGGCCAACGGCAAGCTCGTGAAGGTGGACACGAACTACTACGAATCGCCGCAGCACTCGCTTGACCCCTCGTGGTCGCCTGACAGCCGTTGGATCACCTACACCAAGCAACTGCCCAGCCACATCCGCGCTGTGTTCGTGTACTCGCTCGAAACCGGCAAGGCCAGCCAGGTGACCGACGGCATGAGCGACGCGCGCTTTGCCGTATTCGACCGCAACGGCAAGTACCT
>DAISJI010000005.1:0-2298 GCA_036821585.1 Terriglobales bacterium | reverse complement strand
GCGGTTGGGACCTTGTTCGCGACAGAAGTCTCCGTGCTGCCGGGATTCGTTGGCGGTTCACCCGGCGGAACCGTGTATCGCTTTGAACTCGAGCCGCGCCGGGTGCAACCCATCCTCAGCGGCGTCTCGGCATTTACGGTTTCCGCCGACGGCAAGAAGATGCTTTACCGCCAGGGGCAAGGCCAGGCCGCACGCTGGCTGATCGGCTCGGTTCCGCCGCCGACGCGTCCGGGCGAACCTCCCGCCGCCGCAGACGCACCGCAGGCGCCGCGCGTCTCAGGCCTGCCGCTCAAGACCGACGAAATCCAGGTCCAGGTCGATCCGAAGGCAGAGTGGGCGCAGGAGTATCGCGAGGTTTGGCGTATCGAGCGCGATTTCTTCTACGACCCCAACCTGCACGGCGTGAACTGGCGCGAATCGGAGAAGTACTACCAACCCTTCCTCAACGTCGCCGCCAGCCGCTCCGATCTGCACCAGATTTTCATCGACATGCTTGGGGAATTCAGCACCGGTCATATGCGGGCGTCCATGCCACCGCCGTTGGAGTCGTCACAACCGCGCACCGGACTGCTGGGCGCCGACTACAGCATCGAGAACGGTCGCTACCGCTTCCAGAAGGTTTACTTCGGCGAAAACTGGAACCCCGAACTCCGCGCCCCGCTTACCGAACCTGGTGTGAACGTAAAGACCGGCGACTACCTGCTGGAGGTGAACGGGCGCGAACTGAAGGGGACCGACAACCTCTTCAGCTTCTTCCTCGCAACGGCCGGCAAATCTGTTTCGCTGAAGGTCGGTCCCGATCCTACTGGCAAGGGTGCGCGCACCATCAGTGTGGTGCCGATCGACAACGAAACCGCGCTCCGCAACCGCGCCTGGATCGACGGCAATCGTCGCAAGGTCGACGAACTCAGCAACGGCCGCCTCGCCTATGTCTACCTGCCCGACACCAGCGTCGGCGGCTGGACCAACTTCAACCGTTACTACTACGCTCAGGTCGGGCGTGAGGGCGCGGTCATTGACGAGCGCTTCAACGGCGGCGGCTCCGCGGCCGACTACATCATCGACAACCTCCGCCGTCCGCTGATGAACAAGTGGATGACCCGCGAAGGCGCCGACTTCAACACTCCGGTCGGCTCTATCTACGGTGCCAAGGTGATGATCATCAACCAGTACGCCGGCTCCGGCGGCGATGCGCTGCCCTGGTACTTCCGCCACGAGAAGCTCGGCAAGTTGGTCGGCACCAGGACTTGGGGCGGGCTGGTCGGCATCTACGACTATCCGCCGCTCATCGATGGCGGCAGCGTCACCGCTCCGCGCGTCGCCTTCTACAACCTGAACAGCGAGTGGGACGTCGAGAACAACGGCGTGCCGCCCGACGTGGACGTGCCGTTCGATCCGGCGGCGTGGCGTCAAGGACACGACCCACAATTAGAGAAGGCCGTAGAGGTCGCGCTCGGAGAGTTGAAGGCAAGTCCGATGAAGGGGGTCGAACGGCCTGCGTTTCCGAACTATCACCAGAAACCCGCAGCGGGAAAAGGGAAGTAGGGTCGAATGAGTTGGGCTGAAGGCGCGCTGGGTGGCGCGCCTTTCTTATTCGGTAAAGATCGGAATCTGCCTCGAGTCCGCTGCCGCCGCCGGTCGCTTGCGCCGCGCTTGTGGACCGCCAATCACCGCCAGCACCGTCACCGCCAGCAACGCACTTCGGGGCACGAAGATCCGTTGCGTATTCGATCGCGTATCCGGCGGATTGACCAGGTACCCCTCGGGCAAGATCTGCGACAGATCGTTGGGCATCATGCCCTCGAGGACGTCGTTGTCCTTGAAGGTCAGGCGCAGCCACAGGCCCTCGGTCCGCGGGCGCGTCGTGAACGTCTTGCGCAGCAGCGACTCGGTATCGCCAAATTCGCGGACGAAGAACACACCCTTGATGTCGCGCAGGTCGATACCCACCACTTTGCCCGCCGTGTTCAGCACCTCGACCTTGCCCTCAACAATGAACCCCGACGGCGTCACGTAGCCGCTGATGGTGTCGCGGTCAAGCTTCTGGACGACGACCTTTTTGTGCGTTGAGGGCATGGTGGGACTCAGGTCTGGTGTGTCGTTGTTGGAAACACTATATCGTGTGCTGCCGCCGGGCGACCTACAACCACGACGTACGCCAAACAGAATTCTCGCACGTTTCGCCCGGCCTCAACGCGCTAAGAGCACCACAGTAGCCAAAATAGCAACATTGTGCTATTCTCGACGCTGCGAGGCGCGTGCGCCGTCCATCTAAGTGCTTGGGCGGAAACAACTTAG
>DAISJI010000004.1:21388-23863 GCA_036821585.1 Terriglobales bacterium | reverse complement strand
TGCGGCATGGGCAGCAGGTTGACCAGCGCGCAGATTCCATACGCGACGCCCAACCCCACTCCGCCGCTCACCGCCACGAGCAGCAGCGTTTCAACAAAGAACTGCCAGCGAATTTCCTTCGCCGCCGCGCCCACGGCCTTGCGCACGCCGATTTCGCGCGTGCGCTCGCGCACCGCGACCAGCATCACGTTCATCACGCCCAATCCGCCCAGGAACAACGTGGTCAGCCCGACTGCACCCAGGAAGTACTTCATGCCGTCGGTCATGCGCGCGAACGCCTGCGCCTCCTCGAGCGTGTCCCAGTTGTGCAGGGCCTCTTTGTCGGTGGGATCGAAGTTATGAATCCGCCCAAGAATCTTCGCCACCTGGTTCTTGCAACTGGTGTGCACGAGGACCGACTTGGGCGTTACCAGCAGCCGGTCGAGCGTGTGCATCGTGTCCGGCGGCTTGTTGGGGAACTCGCGCTGCATGACCGTGTAGGGCACGAAGACCTTGTTGACGTCGTAGCCGTCGTAGCTGGAGTCCTGGTCTTTCTGTTTCATCACGCCGATGACGGTAAACGGCTTGTTTTGGATCATGATGGTCTCGCCGATGGCGTTGCGCGCGCCGAAAAGCTGCTTCTTCACCTCGGCGCCAATGAAAGCGACCTTGCGCGCTTCGCGGTTGTCCTCCCAGGTGTAAAAGCGGCCCTGGCCGACTTCTGTACTGCGGACGATCTGGAACGGCGGCGTGGAACCGGTCAGGGTGAACGCGCCGGAATTGAAGTTGCTCGTGGTCTTGATGTCGCCCTGCCCGAGCTCCGGCAGGATGTATTCGCAGTCGGTGCCTTCCTGTTCGAGCACGGGGACGTCGGTATCGTCCCAGCGAACGCGGCGTCCGGCGCGGGCTCCACCGGCCTGCATGCTGGTGTTTCCGGCGAAGATGATCATCACGTCGCGGCCGAGCGTGGCGGATACCTTGGCTTGTCCAACCCGCAGCCCCTCGCCCGCGGCCACCATCAGGACGATCGAGATGATGCCCCATGCGATGCCAAACATGGTCAGCGCCGAACGCAGCTTGTGCGCCCAGAGCGTCCGAAGCACGTCCAGCACCAGGTCTCGAAAAACCATGAGCTCCTCGAAGAAAATGGGCCAGGCGGGGACCGAATCCCGCCCTCAAGAGTGGATACGCGAGCGCCGGGCCGGTGGTTCCCTGGGAACACGGGTTGTCCTCGGCCGCAGCGTCCGTTACATTGGACGGCTCACTCACGGAAAAGTAAGGTCACTTCCGGGTGACAGGAGCTCGCATGGTCTCGCGTCGCGATATGTTGCGCATTTCGGCCGGAGTAGCGGCCGGCTCGCTGGTTTCCGCAGTCCCCACAATCGACGCGCAGGAACGCCCGGAGCGTGCGCTGGCGCCGTCGATCCAGGCGCTGAAGTCCATGCGCGACCAGGCGCTGCCGATCAGCAAGGAAGAGCGGCAGATGCGCATCGACCGGGCGCGCCAGCTTATGACGGCCAACAAGATCGACGCCATCCTGATGATCGGTGGCACCTCTCTTCTCTATTTCGCGAATATCCGCTGGTGGAACTCGGAGCGGATGGGAGCGCTGGTTCTGCCCGTGAAGGGTACGCCGTATTTTGTCGCTCCGGCATTCGAGGCCGACCGGCTGCACGAACAGCTCTCGCAAGGACCGCTGGCCGAATCCGCCGACGTGCTCACCTGGCAGGAAGATGAAGATCCATACAAGCTGGTGGCACGAGGGCTGGCCGACCGCGGGATTCGCAGCGGGACCGTTGGCATGGAGGAGCGGACGACATTTGTCTTCTCCGACGGCGTCGCCAAAGCCGCGCCGGCGCTGAAGATCGTGAGCGGAACGCCCGTCACCGCCGGCTGCCGCATGCACAAAAGCGCGCACGAGCTGCAACTGATGCGGCTCGCCAACCAGGCGACGTGGCAGGTCTATCGCGCCGTGTACCACGCGCTGCAACCGGGCATGACGCAACGCGATTGCGAGGCGCTGATCGCGGCCGCCTACCAGCGGGTTGGATTCCGCGGCGGCGCCAGCGTGCAGGTCGGAGAGTTCACCGCTTTACCGCACGGATCGACCACGCCGCAAGTGATCAAGGAAGGCGCGCCGATCATGATCGACGACGGCTGCAACGTCGAGGGCTACAGCTCCGACATCACGCGCACGTTCGTACTCGGCAAAGCCAGCGACGAGATGAAAAAGGTCTTCGACGTGGTTCACGCCGCCCAGAAAGCCGCGCTGGACGTGGCTCGTCCCGGCCTGCCCGCCGAGCAGGTGGATGCTGCCGCGCGCAAGGTGATCAGCGACGCCGGGTTTGGCCCGGGCTTCAAGTACTTTTCCCACCGCCTGGGCCACGGCATCGGCATGGACGGGCACGAGTGGCCGTACCTGGTTCCCGGCAACAAGATGCCGCTCGGCAAAGACATGACCTTCAGCGACGAGCCGGGAGTCTATCAGCCGGGCAA
>DAISJI010000004.1:2965-21288 GCA_036821585.1 Terriglobales bacterium | reverse complement strand
CGCTCGGCAAAGACATGACCTTCAGCGACGAGCCGGGAGTCTATCAGCCGGGCAAATTCGGCATTCGCCTGGAAGACGACATGCACGTGACCGAAAACGGCGCCGAGCTGTTCAGCCCGCAGAGCCCATCGCTGGAGAACCCGTTCGGGGAGTGAAGTCAAAGGAATTTACGATTGATGATTGTCGATTGACGATTGAGAACCAAGCGCGAGCTTTGGCTCACCATCAGAATCGACAATCGGAGATGGTTTTGCTTTTGCTTCTCGCGATTCATTAGACTGATTCGTTAATCCGCAGAGAGTGTCCAATGAGCACAATTACTGAGCCTCAGAGTGCGTCCAACGACGCCAAGCGCCGCGCGGTGACGATTGACCTGCGCAGCGATACCGTCACCAAGCCCACCCCCGAGATGCGCCGCGCCATGGCCGAAGCCGAGGTCGGCGACGACGTGTACGCCGAAGATCCTACGGTCAACCGGCTCGAGCAGCGCGCCGCCGAGATCTTCGGACGCGAAGCGGCGATCTTCGTTCCCTCGGGCACGATGGGCAACCAGATCGCGATCAAGCTGCACACGCGGCCCGGTCAGGAGATCATCTGCGAGGAACGCGGGCACATTTACAACTACGAGATGGCGATGCTCGGGTGGTTCTCCGGGTGTATCGCGCGCACGCTGCCGGCGCCGAACGGGATCCTGACGTGGGACCTGGTAAAGCGCTGGATCGCCCCTAAGATTTATTACCGCGCGCAGACCGGGCTGGTGTCGCTGGAGAACACGCACAACATGGCCGGCGGCAGCGTGTATCCGCAAGACGTAGCCGACGAGATCTGCGATCGCGCGCACGAAGCCGGCATTCCCGTCCACCTGGACGGCGCGCGCGTATTCAATGCCGCCACTGCGCTCGGGAAGCCGGTCGCGGAGGTCACGCGCAAGTACGATTCGGTGATGTTCTGCCTGTCGAAGGGACTGGGCGCGCCGGTGGGCTCGCTGCTGGTCGGCAGCCGCAAGTTTATCGACGATGCCCGCGCCTGCCGCAAGGCCCTGGGCGGAGGCATGCGCCAGGCTGGCATTCTCGCCGCCGCCGGGCTGATTGCATTGGAAAAGCACACCGTACGGCTGAAGGAAGATCACGACAACGCAAAATTTCTCGCGCAAGGCCTGGCGCGCATTCCGGGCATCAAGATCGATCCGGCAACGGTGCAGACCAACATCGTGATCTTCGACATCAGCGGGAGCGGGATCGGCTCGGCCGAATTTACGCGCCGCATGGGCGAGCGCAATGTCCTTGCCGGCGGCGTGAACAACGAACTCGTCCGCTTCGTCACCCACATGGATGTGGACCGCGCCGGATGCGAGCGGGCGCTGGGAGTAGTCTCAGAAATTTGTAAGAAATAGCCGAATTGAAAATTTGAAATTTTCAAATTTGAAATTTCAAATCCCGCGAAGCGAGGAATCATTAAATGTCGATCAAACTGGAGCACTCCGTAACGGCGAAGTGCAAGCCCGAGCACGTCTGGCAGAAGTTCCAGAAGCTGGAAGAATGGCCGTGGTGGAACCGCGCCATCGGGCAGGCCAAGTGGATCGAAGGCCAGCCGTGGCAGCCGGGCAGCCGCTTCATGCTGGAACTGGCATACCCGAAGCAAATGGCCTTTGAGCCGGTCGTCACCGAAAACGCCGCGCCGCAAACCGTCGCGTGGAAAGGCGAGGGAAGCGGGATCACCGGCACCATGCGCTTCCGCTTTGATGCCCAGGCTGACGGGAGCACCCTGCTCAAGACGGAAGCCGAATTCTCCGGCTGGAAGACGAAGTTTGCCACCGACTCGATCAAGCAGGCGATTCACAAGACGTTCGAGGAGTGGCTGAACGCGCTCAAGACGGAAGCGGAGAAAATCGCGCGCGAGGAACTTGCCCACTCCTGACCAGGAACATCAGTCCGCCGCGAATTCCTTCCGTCCGCGCAGCGCGATGTTCATGAACACCGGTCCGCTGGAAGTTTCAAACTTCATCACCAGCGCCTCGACGTCGGTGGTACACATCGGCACCTGCTCGGTCGACGTGATCTGCGGCGGTTGCACGCGGAAGCGGTAGCCGGAGTCGTTCAGCACCGTCACCGCGTTGCCGATCACCTGGTTCGCCAGTTCGCACACCACTTCATTCACCATGGCATCGGCGTTGTCGCTGGACACGCTTAACGCCATCTTGCGCGCGGTTTCCGGGTCGAGGTCGAGGACGATGCGGCCTTCCACGTCTCCGTAAAGCGTGACGGTGGCCGCGATGCCGTGCTTGCGGTACGCGTGCGTGTCCATGCTGAGCTGATCGACGCGCGTCGAGCAGTGCAGGTTGTGGCCGAGGACCGCGTCGGCCGCGTTGATGAAGGGCTGGATGATTTCAAGTTTCACGAGACAGCTCCCGCCGGGGTCGCGGAGACTGCGTCGCTCCCCATCACGTATTTGATTACGTCGTACAACAGCTCCGGTTTTACCGGTTTCTGGACAAAATGCTTGGCGCCCTTCTGCAGCGCGGCAACGATATTCTCCTGGTACCCGACGCTGGAAACCATGACGATGCGCGCGTCCGGATCGTGGCGCACGATTCGTTCGGCCGCCTCGATGCCTTCCATGCAGGGCATGATGATGTCCATGAGGACGATATCGGGGCGCGTGCGGCCGTACTCCGTGATCGCCGTCGAACCATCGCCCGCTTCGCCGGCAATGCGCCCGCCGAACGACTGCACCATCCGCGCCAGGTTCTTGCGCGCGAATACCGAGTCATCCACCACGAGAAACCGCAGTGGCTGCATATCGTTACTTCTCAAGAGTGCCGAAAAATTCTCCATAACCCACCTCTACGACATCGCCATGGCGACCGCGGATTTTGCACAGAGCGACTGAATTGCGTTCGGAAGCGTTTCCAGCGGCGACACGCGCAGCGCGTATCCCCGCTCGATGGCCGCGCGCGGCATGCCGTACACCACGCAGGACTCCGCACTCTGCGCGAGTGTCATTCCGCCCGCAGCCTTGATCAAACCCATGCCTTCGGCGCCGTCTTCGCCCATTCCGGTCATGAGGACGGCGGCAGAATTCGCACCAAATTCCTGGGCCACGGAGCGGAACAATACATCCACGCTCGGCCGGTGCCCGTTGACGCGTTCTTCGTCCGAGAGCACGACCATGTTGCCCAAAGCGGCGCGCCGGACCTTCATGTGACGGTTGCCCGGACAAACCAGGGCGCGGCCGGCGAGCAGCAAGTCACCCGACTTCGCCTCTTTCACGTCCATGGAACAGGTAGCGTCCAGGCGCTTGGCGAACATTTCGGTGAAGCCCTCGGGCATGTGCTGCACGATCAGGATCGATCCCGAAAAATCCGCCGGCAGGCGCGAGAGCACGTACTGCACCGAGTTCGGGCCGCCGGTTGAGACCCCGATGGCAACCACGCGGGAAGGCGCTGATTTCGGCCGCGAAACTTTCTGGACTTCGGAAAATTCGGGAACAGCGAAAGACGGTGTGGGCCGCGTGCAGGACTGCGCCGCGGCGCGAATCTTGGCCGTGAGCTGCGTCGCAATGTCGGCAATATGCGCGCTCGCGCCGTTCGACGGTTTGGCCACGAAATCGAACGCACCCATGGCCAGGGCCTTGAATGTGGAGTTCGCGCCCTCGGTGGTGTGCGCGCTCACGATAATGACCGGCAGCCGGTGCTTTTTCACGATCTGGCGCAGCGCGTCCATGCCGTTCATGCGTGGCATCTCGAGGTCGAGCGTGATCACGTCGGGCTTAAGCTCGGCGATTTTTTGCAGCGCGAACTCGCCGTCCATAGCGGTGCCGACCACGCGGATGCCGTTGTCCCGCTCCAGCATCTGCGGGATCATCTTGCGCATTACCGCGGAATCGTCCACCACCAGGACTCGGATTGGCTCGCTCACGCGGTCGCTCCACAAGTACTGATTTGCGGCGGTGTTGGCATCAAGGGCGCCGCGATCGCAAACCGCCGTACCGCTTCGGAAACGTTTAAGACCAACGCCACGGTGCCGTCACCGAGCACGGAGGCTCCGCTCACCAGTTCGCTGGCGACCACATGCTCGTCGAGCGGCTTGATTACCAGTTCCTGCTCGCCGACCAGCGCATCCACGACGAGGCCGAACTTGCGTGCTCCGACGGTGAGGACGAGGACGAAGATCCTGGCGGCGGGGTCCGTTGTCTCATCGCCTTCCATGCGGCGAAGACGCACGATGGTGAGCAGTTCGTCGCGAAGCTGCATCACCTCACGGTTGCCGGCGCGAACGATGTTAGCCTCATGCGAGCGGAGGATTTCGACCACGCTGTCCAGCGGCACGGCATACAGGCGATCGTGCACGCGGAACATCATCCCGCGCAGGATCGCCAGCGTGAGCGGCAGCTTAAGCTGAAACGTCGTGCCCTTTCCCGGATGCGTATCGACGGAAATTGTCCCTTTGAGCTTCTGCACCGCGGCTTGGACCACGTCCATGCCGACACCGCGGCCGGAAATTGGGGTGACCTCGCCGGCGGTGCTGAATCCCGGCTCGAAGATGAACTCCAGCGCTTCGTCGGGCGCCAGGTGCGAGGCTTGCTCGGCGGTCACGAACCCGCGCTCGACGGCCAGCTTCAATACCAGGTTGGAGTCGATGCCCCGGCCGTCGTCGGAAACCTCGATCACTACCTGGTTGCCCTGGTGGAACGCGTTCATGTGCACGCGGCCCTGTTCGGTCTTGCCGGCGGCACGGCGCTCGGCTGGGCTTTCAATACCGTGAGCTACAGCGTTGCGGACGAGATGGCCGAGCGGTTCGCCGAGTGCGTCGATGAGAGCTTTGTCGAGATCGGTGTCCTGCCCGGAGGTTTCAAGCGCGATCTGCTTGTTGCATTGCTGGGCGACATCCCGCACCAGGCGAGGGAAGCGCCGGAAGAGCTGTTCGACGGGCACCATGCGGACCTGCATTGCCGCGCGTTGCAATCCTTTGAGTACCTGGGACTGGAAGGCCAGTGCATCGGCCAGCTTGGCGCGCAGCGGGTCCTTGGGGTGCTGGCGCGAAAATTCGGTGATGGCCTGGTGCAGCATGGACTTCGCAATCACCATTTCGCCAACCAGGTTGAGAATCGCGTCCACGCGTCCGGCATCGACGCGCAGCGTGTTTTCACTGGCCGCCTGGAGTTTTGCCAGTTTGCTGACCGGCTCGAAGTCCGCAGCGTCCGGGGTGGGCGCCGCGGTCGATCCGTTCACTTCCTGGATGACGAGGTTGCCGACCACGCCAGGAACGAGCAGCTTCGCGGAAATTGCGGCTTCGGGTTCCTTGGTCGCAAACGACAGCTCGATGGTCTGCGCCGACGCCCAATGTTCCGCGTCCGGCGCGGACGCAAGTACTTCGCCGCAATCGTCGAGCGCTTTGCGGAGCATCGCCGCGCCCGCGTCGCGCATGGGACATTCGGAGGCGAAGGTGATAGCCAGGTTGAATACCGCGAGTCCGCGCGCCGCCGCGTCTTCGAGCGCTGCCTGCTCGTACTCGCTCCAGCCGAAATTCGGATGCACGACAAGCACCGGCGCCGCGGGCAGCGAGCGCTGTCCGAGCTTCCAGATCATGGAACGCAACGGATCGCCGTTGGGCGGTTCGAGCCCGCCCCGATAGGCAGCGAGCATGGCGTCGAACATGTCGGCCGCGCTGAGCACTACTGCCGCGAGTTCGGCGCCGTTGAAGGACGCGGTTTCGGGCGCGAGAACGTCTTCCAGCTCATGCGCCAGTTCGCTCATCTCGTGGAAGCCCATGACCGCCGCGTCGCCCTTGAGCGTATGCACCGAGCGCCGGATGGCGCGCACCGTCTCGCCATCGGAGGGATGCAACTCGAGGCGCAGTGCGTCGTCGTTGAGCGCCTGCAACAGTTCGGCGGCGCTTTCAAAAAAGAGGGCGCGCATTTCGAAACCGCGCTCGTCGTGTGGCAGCGTCATGCTTCCTCCTGGTCGTTGCGCTGGTACGCGGTCCCGTTGTTCAGGTGGACCATGCGGAACTTGTCACTGATGCCGAACAGCGTCTCGGCGTGCCCGATGAAGAGGTGACCGCCCGGATTGAGGCAGCGGTAGAACTTCTCGACCAGGCGCTTCTGTTCCGCCTCATCGAAATAGATCATGACGTTGCGGCAGAAGATCACGTCGTTGCGCTGGGGCAGGTAATTGGTCTTGAGGTTGTGGAAGTCGAAGTGGACGACCTGCTTGACCGCGTCTTTCAAGCGGTAGGTGTCGCCCACGCGATCGAAGTAGCGCAGGCGGTACATGTAGTCCACCGGCTCGATCTGCTGTTCGTTGTAAACGCCGTCCTGTCCGCTACGCAACGCCGAGTAGCTGATGTCGGAGGCGACGATCTCCACCCGCCATGGCGGCGGAACCAGGGGCTTGGGGGAGGGATGCTGGCCGACGGGCGTGTTGCGCAACATGAAGTACGACAGCGCGTCGCAGACCAGCATCGCCATGGTGTACGGTTCCTGCCCGGTGGAGCAGCCGGCGCTCCACAGTCGCAACGAATAGTCTCGCGCTTGCTGCTTGCGGCGCAGGAGTTCGTCGAGGGTCGTTTTATGAAAAAGTTCGAGCTGCGGTTTGTTGCGGAAGAAGCTGGTCTCGTTGACGGTCAGGTTCTCCAGCAGCGCCGCCAACTCGGTGCGGCCTTCGCGGCTGGTGAGCAGCCGGTAGTAGGTGTAGAAGGATTCCAGGCGGCAGGCGCGCAGGCGGCGATGCAGGCGGTCTTGCAGGAAGTGGGCGCGCCGTTCGTCGAAGAACATGCCGCACTGCTCGTAAACGAGCGTCTGCAGCAGCTTCAATTCCGGTTCGCTCAGTTGGATTGCGAGGCTCGCCATTGTCTTTATGCCAGCGCGGCTTCCGCACGCTCCGGTTCCGGCAACAATTTATTTACGTCCAGCAGGATCACCAGCCTGCCCAGATGCTTGGCAACGCCGGTGACATAACGTTCGTTGTCTTCGCCGAACAACTGCGGGCTGGGCTCGATTTCCTCGGACGCGATCTTCAAGACTTCCGATGCGCTGTCCACCAGCAACCCGATCAGCTTTCCGTCGAGCGCAATCACCAGGACGCGGGTTTTCGGTGAATTCTCGATGGCCTGGCGAAACCGTTTGCGCAGATCGATCACCGGCACGATGCGTCCACGCAGGTTCATCACGCCGGCAACATGCTCGGGCGATTGCGGCACAGGAGTGATTTCGGGCGGGCGCACGATCTCGCGCACCGTCGAGATGGGCAGCGCATACGACTGCTCACCGACGCGAAACCCGACAAACTGGAGTTCGCCCGCCATCGCCTGCTCCTAGCTCCGCGCCATCGCCGCGTAACGCGACGCCGGGACGTATTCTTCTTCGCGTGTCTTCGGCCGCTTCGAGCCGTTGCCGCCGGAGGGATGTCCGTGGCCGTCGATGGCGAAGCGGTCCATGGTTTCCAGCAGCGAGCGCGACATTTTCGACATCTGCTCCGCCGAAGCTGCCAGTTCCGTCGAACCCGACGTGGAGCGCTGCACCAGTTCGCGCATCTTTTCCATCGCCTTCACCACCCCCTGCGCGCCCGATGCCTGTTCTTCCACCGCGGAATTGATCTCGCAGGTGATCTCGTTCAGCCGCGCCGTAGCGCGCGCGATCTGCGACGACCCGTGCGACTGCTCGTTGGTGGCGGCGCCGATTTCCTGCGCGAACTTGTAAACTTCGGTTACCACCGACGAGATCTTCTTCAGCGCCACGTTCAGGTCGTTGCCCATGGTGAGCCCCTCGTCCACGATGCCGGTGCTCTTCTCCATGTTCTCCACGGCCTTGCGCGCTTCGCGCTGAATGCTGGAGATGAGTTCGGAGATTTCCTTGGTGGATTGCGCCGATTTCTCCGCCAGCTTGCGGACTTCCTCGGCCACCACGGCGAAGCCCAGTCCGTGTTCGCCGGCGCGGGCGGCTTCGATGGCCGCGTTCAGCGCCAGAAGGTTGGTTTGCTCGGCAAGATCGTCGATGACGCCGACAATCTTTCCGATATCGTCGGCGCGCTGGCCGAGCGCATCGATAATTCCACCCGAAACCTGGATGGTGCGATTGATTCGATTCAGCCCGTCGGTGGCCTTGTCCATGGTCGCGATGCCGTTCTGCACTTCCAGCCGCGAGCGCTCGCTGATGTCGAGCAGGACCTTGGCGGTGTCGGCCACGCGCTGGATGGACGCGACCATCTGGTCGATTGAGGCCGACGTCTCGCTCACGCTCGACGCCTGCACTTGCGTGTTCTTCACCATGTTCTGCACGTTGATCGACATCTCGTGCATGGTGCTGGTGACTTCATCGATGGCGGACGATGCCTGCACACTGATGCGGGCCGACTCGTCGGACGCGCCCGCCACCTGGTTGGAACCGCTGGCCACTTGTGCGGCGCTGTCGCGTACGCTGCTCACCAGCGACCGCAGGCCTTCCACCATGCGCGCGAAGGCATGGCCGAGGGTATCGTTGGGCGAAAGCGGCTTCACTTCGACGGTCAGGTTGCCGCCCGCTATGGCTTCCGAGGTCGCCGCCATGCCTTTCAGGTAACTGATCATGGCGCTGAAGCTGCGCGCCAACTCGCCGATTTCGTCCTTGCGCTTGCTGTCGATTTCGTGGTCCAGGTCGCCGGTTTCCCCGATCTCGCGCGAGGCCTTGATCAACTGCTCGAGGGGAACGGTAATGGAGCGCGAGGTCTTGTAGGAGATGCCTAGTCCCAGCAGGATCGCCAGGAACGTACCCACCAGCGCCACCGTAATCGTTACATTGCCGGCCGATGCGTCCTGCATGTGCTGATCGGCGACCAGCCGCGCCGTCGCGGTCTCGGCTTCATCGAGATAGCCGGCCGCGGTGCGCGTCCACTGATTGGGGTTCTCTTGCAGGTAGAAGATCTGAAGTTCTGCGACCGTGGCCTTCCCGTTGTCCACGTCTTTCCGTTTTGCCACCACCGGACGCAGAAAGCTGTCTTCCCATTCGCGTTCGCTATCGTGCAGCCGGGTGAGGGACGCGCGCTGAGCTTCATTGAGCGAATTCTCTTCCGCCGCGCGAAGTTCGTTTTGCAGTTTGACTACTCCGTCTTCCACCGCCTGCAATTCGCGCCCGTCGCCGCTGAGCAGGTAGTTGCTCAGGTGCAGGCGGTTCTGCATGAGCTGGTAGCGGACCTCCTCGCCCGACTTGGCCGCTTGCGCCGCCTTCGCCGATGCCGCCCGCGCCGCATGCTCGCGCTGTACTGCAATCACATTCACGGCGCAGAGCAGCACCAGGGTCAGGATGAGTCCCAAGTTGAGGTAGAAGAGCTTCTTGCTGATTTTCATCGCGTCGTCCCTTCAGTCCTGGTGGAAGTTGAATTCGACCACCGTCTTGGTCGGGGGCCCGGGTTCATATCGCCATTTGCGGATGGCCTGCTCCGCGCTCTCGATGAGCAGCGGATGTCCGCCCAGCGCCTTCGTCGATTTCACGGTTCCGTCGGCGCCGATTTCCACTTCCAGGCGGACCGCGCCATTCAACCTCATTTGCCGCGCCATCTCGGGGATCGTCGGCTGGACCTGGCTCTTGATCTTGCGGGCCTGATCGGCATACGCCGGGCCAGCCAAGGCAAACACCATGGTCACGAGAAGGATGGCAACGGCTTTCTTGACAGGTCGAATCATGGGGCCTCCGGGCAGACTCATGTGCAACATATGTGCACGAAGACTGCCACCCATCCCCCGCGTTCTCATAATTGATAGACTTGCACGTAAACATTTGAATACATTATGTTTATTCGCAATTCATAAGGTTGGAACCGGACCTTTTTTGCAGCTCTGTCTCAACTCAATCCACGTCAGGCGCCTGGATTCTTGTCTCATCCTGATACGCTGAGACAAATAACCTGCATGAGACTTAGGGCTTTTAACGCTTGACTCAAAATGAGAATCCGTGGTCTTGTTACACATACGACAGGACTGAAGGCCCTGCTCGGGTTTCTCGCGTTCTGCGCACTTATACCTAATTCTGTCTCATGGCGATCCGCGACCAACAGCCCGCAACGGTTTCCTCCTCGGCATCTCCTCCCGACGCAGTGACGCTATCGGCCGAGGGTGTCCCAGTAGAGCAGCTTCGCCGTCGCGCCGACCTGCTGCTGAACTGCGCGCAGACGCTCCACTGTCATCTGGACGTGTCCGCGGTGGTCACCACCTTGGCAGAACGTGTCCAGGAACTCTTGGCGGTGGAGATGGTTGCCGTCCTGTTGCGTCGCGGGGATCGCTTTACGCTGGAGGCTGTCGCCACTGTCGACGCGGAACTCAACGCCAGCATCCAGGCCGCGCACGCGGACGGCAGGTTTCAATTTGCGGAAGACCTTGCTGCCCGTTCGCACGCAACCGGTGAACCCGTTGCCATTCCCGTCACCGCATTCGATCCGCAATGTCCCGGGTTTTCCGCGCCCGGCCAGGTGCTGGCTGCGGCCATGCGCTCCGCCGATGCCAACGGGGCGCTGGTCGTCTACCGCAGTGGAGTGATTCCCTTCAATGCCGACGAGCGCTCGATACTGGCCGCGGTTGCCGGATATGGGGCGCTTGCGTTTGCCAACGCCGAGCTTTATGCGCGCGCCAACGAAAAAAGCCGCGAGCTCCAGCAACTGCTGGAGATCACCTCCGAGCTCGGGAGCATCGGCAATCTTTCCGAGTTCCTGGAGAGATTCGTAGTCCGGGCGGCCGAGTTTCTCGGCTTTGAACGTTCCTTCCTCGCACTGAAGGAAGAGAACCGCTGCGAGATTCGCTGGATGGCGGAGCAAGGCGTCGCCCGCCCGATGTCCCAGCATTTGCCCGAGGCGCTGGAATTGCGCGTTCTGGGCGCAACCGACCCATTCTGGAGCAACGATATCCGCCAGTGGCCGGGCATGGAAGTAGCTGCCCTGGCCGGACCGCTTACCCGGCAGGCGTTATGCGTGCCGCTGCTCGGGCCCAACCGCGCGGTACTCGGCGTTCTGGGATTACTCGATCGCTGCAATGGCGAGGACATCACCGCCGAAGACGTTCGCCGGGCCCGGAGCCTGGCCGGCGAAGTCGCGGTCGCCCTTCAGGCAACCCAGGGCCTCCATGCCTTGCACGAAAACAGCCGCCATTCGCAAATGCTGGCGGAAGCGGCGCTGGAGCTGAATTCCACCCTGCACCTGCCGGAATTCGGTGAAACCTTCACTCGCCGCGCCGCCGAAATGCTGCTGGCCCGCGGCGCTGCGTTGGCGATTGCCCAGGGCGCGCGCTTCGACCTCGTCACGCTTCACGACCCAACCCGCAATTACGAAGCCGGCGAGCGCTACAGCCTGAGTGCCGTTTTGTCCGACATCGCCGCCGCGCATCCGGAGCCGGTGTTCACCGGATCGGCGCGCGAACTGCTCGGCGAGGCCGCCGCTGCGATGCTGGGCTGGTCGGACCTGACGCTGGCGCGCATGTGTGCGGCCGATGGCACATTGCTCGGCTGCCTGTGCCTGTTCGACCGCGGCACACCGCTGACCTCGGGCGACCGCAAGCTGCTCAGTGCGCTCATCTCTCATGCGTCAGTCGCACTGGCGAACGCGCGCCTGTTCACGCGCATGGACCAGGCCAACCGGCACTGGATGGAGATCTTCGACGCCATCACCGACCTGATCGTCGTGCACGACGAGAACCTGCGCGTGCTGCGCGTCAACCGCTCGCTGGCCGACTTCATTGGGGTGATGCCCAATGAACTGATCGGCGTCAGCATGCGCGCCATGATTGCCATGGCCGCCGATTATGGCGTCGAGGCCTGCCCCTTCTGCCGGGTCGTGAGCGGCGGCGACGAATATATTCACCCCGTCCTCGACCGGACCTATCTCGTCTCCACTTCGCGCGTGCACGCCGCCACCAGCGACGGCATGCAGACCATCCACGTGCTCAAGGACATCACCGACCGCCGCGAAGCCGAGCGCCGCTATCGCGAACTGTTCGACACCATCCAGGAAGGGCTCTTCTTTAGCACGCCGGAAGGCCGCTTCATCGAGGTGAACGAAGCTCTTGTCCGCATGCTGGGATATGAATGCCGCGAAGACCTGCTTTCGGTCAACATCACCGAAGACATTTATGTCACGCCCGATCAGCGCGAACGATTCCGGCAGGAGATCCACACCCACGGCATGGTACGGAACTACGAGGAAGTATTGCGGCGGCGCGACGGCTCGCTGGTTTATACGCTGCAGAATGCCTTTGCCGTCCGTGATGCTCAAGGCGAGGTCATCCAGTACCGCGGCCTCATTCTCGACATCACCGAACTGAAGACCTTCCAGGCGGAACTGCAGCGCCAACGCGACTTCAATACCAAGATCCTGGATAACACCCAGAGCATGATCATGGTCGTGGATACCGCCGGCCTGATCAGCTACGGCAATCGCCGCTGCTTCGAAGCCGGCGGCTATACCCAGGACGAACTGCTGGGCCGCAAGCTGGTGGACCTGGTGCCCACGCCGCGCCGCTCCTCGCTGGCGGAAGCCTTGTCGGAAACCCTCGCCGGACGCCAGGTGGACAACCTGGAGTTGCCCGTCCTGCTCGGACAGGGACGGGGCGGCCAGTTTTCCATCAACCTGAGCCCGATGCGCGACGAGGCGGGAAACGTCAACAGCATCGTCGTGGTGATGACCGACATCAGTGACGCGGCCATGCTCCAGGCCAAGCTGATGCATACCGAGAAGATGGCGGCTGTCGGACAGCTTGTCTCCGGCGTGGCCCATGAGGTCAACAATCCTCTCACCGCTGTCCTCGGCTTTACCGACCTGCTGCTCGATAATCCCGAAGTTCCGGAGAGCGCCAAGAACGATCTGCGGGTAGTCCTGCAGGAGGCGCAGCGCACCAAGCAGATCGTGCAGAACCTGCTCAGCTTCGCCCGCCAGATGCCCCCCGAGCGGCAGGCGGTGCAGGTCAACGTGGTGCTTCGCCGGACGCTGGCGTTGCGCTCCTACGACTTCGCCAACCACGGCATCCAGATCATCGAGCGGCTGGAGGACGGCGTTCCCGCGATCATGGGCGACGCGCACCAACTCCAGCAGGTCTTCCTCAACATCCTGAACAATGCCTATGACGCGGTGCACGAAACCGGCCGCCAGGGCCGGATCGAGATCTCCACCGGCGTGGTGAACGGGTGGGCAGAGGTCACCTTCCGCGACAACGGGCACGGCGTCACTTATACCGAGCGCATCTTCGATCCCTTCTTCACCACCAAGGACGTGGGCAAGGGGACCGGGCTGGGACTCAGCATCTGCTACGGCATCGTGCGCGAACACGGCGGCGAAATTCTTTGCCGCAATAACGTCGAATCGCCGGGCGCGACCTTCACCGTGCGTCTGCCGGTGGCCGAGAGCGCACGTGCCGGCGCCGCGTCCGGAGGACAAGTATGAGCCCGGATGTCGCGCTCAGGATGCCCGTGCTTGTCATTGAAGACGAGCCTTCGGTCTTGTCCTTCGTCAAAGCCGCGCTCGAGCGCGCCGGATACTCGGTCGCGCCTGCCGCCACCGGCGCCGAAGCGCTCACCATGCTGCAGAACGAATCGTATTTGGGTGTCGTGTCCGACATGCGCACTCCCGGCGGCGTTGACGGCGCCGACGTGCATGCCTGGATTTCGGCCAACAAGCCTGAACTTTCTTCCCGCGTTATCTTCATCACCGGCGACATCGTCAATGAAGAGACCGCGGCCACACTTCGACGTACCGGCGCCCCTTGTGTGGAAAAGCCCTTCCGGGTACAGCAGTTAATTGACGTCGTTAAGAAAGTTATTGGTAATCCGCAATGACCGATGATTTTCGTGTCCGATTCCTCATCGTCGATGACGAACAGAGCATTCGTAAACTGTGCACCACGATAGGCGCGTCGCTTGGCTTTGAATGTGCTGAAGCGGAGAGCGCGGAAGCTGCGCTCGCCTACCTGGAGAGCGGTTCTCCCGATGTCGTGCTCGTCGACCGCCGCTTGCCCACCATGTCAGGCGACGACCTGCTGCGCCAAATCAAGGCCATGTTGCCGCGCACCGAGGTCGCCATCATTACCGGTCACGGCTCCATCGAGTCGGCCGTCGAAGCCATGCGCCTCGGCGCTTACGACTACATCGTGAAGCCCTTCGGCGCCGGGCAACTCAAGCTCGTCCTCCAGCGCATGAAGGAAAAGGTGAGGCTGGTCGCCGAAAACGAGTACCTCAAGGACCGCCTGACCACGCAGCAGGAATTGAACGTGGTCGATGGCTCCTCGCCCCGCATTCAGGACGTTTTGCGCATGGTCTCGCGCCTCAAGGACACGCGCACGCCGGTGTTGATTACCGGCGAAAGCGGCACCGGCAAGGAACTGGTCGCCCGCGCCATCCACTTCCGCGGATCAATGCAAAAGCGGCCGTTTGTCGCCGTGGATTGCGGCTCGCTGGTCCCGACGCTGATCGAGAGCGAGCTCTTCGGCTACGAGAAAGGCGCCTTTACCGGCGCGCTGCGTTCCAAGCATGGACTGTTCCAGGCCGCCAGCGGAGGCACCATCTTCCTCGACGAAATCGGCGAACTACCGCTGGAATTGCAGGCCAAGCTGTTGCGCGTCCTGCAGGAAAAGGAAGTCCGTCCGGTAGGCAGCAACGACCGCGTGCAGGTGGACGTGCGCGTCATCGCCGCTACCAACCGCGATCTTGAAGCTGCGTACAAAGTCGGGACCTTTCGCAAGGACCTCTACTTCCGCCTCAACGTCGTGACCATTCAGATTCCACCGCTGCGCGAGCGTAAATCGGACCTGGCCGTGCTCTTGCGCGCCTTCCTCGCGCGCTTTGCGCCCGACGAAAACGTTCAGATCACGCCCGCGGCGATGGAATGCCTCTACCGCTACGATTGGCCCGGCAACGTGCGCGAGCTGGAAAACTGTATCGAGCGCGCCATCGCCCTGGGTAACCGGCGCACCATCGATTTACAGGACCTGCCGCTCGCTATCCGCGAAGCCGGCGGCACGAGCACCGTTGCGATTGCCGACGCCGTCTCGACGATCTCCGTTCCGTCCCACGGAAACGGCGACCCCCTGTCGGCTCCAGTCGCATCCTCCACCGACCTGGAAGTGCTGGAACGCGAGACTATCCAGCGCGTCTTCCAGCAGGTGAATGGGGACAAGACGCTGGCGGGGAAGATGCTCGGCATCAGCCGCGCCACGCTCTATCGCAAACTCAAGCGCTATAGCATCGGCGAGTCGCCAAAGTCCTTGACGGTCGCCGCGGGGACGCAGAATTAGGGTTTCTTGCAAAGCGGTATTGAGACAGGCGTTTCAGCCTGAGACGTAACCTTTTCTCAGGACACGCAATCTCAATCACTTAGAGTTGGCCACTTTCGTGCATGAAGCTGACTGGGCATTTGGACTCGATCCATCCGCCCGGGAGTTAGGATTTTGTCGCTGACAACGGTATTGCTCATCTCGGCTGACCCGGACTTTGCCTCGACCGTCATCGGACGCTGGCAAAAAGAAAGCATACTGCCGGACTTTGTTACCCTCGGCGATGCAACCGCGTCAGACAGTGTGCTTGCCACCTGCGACATCGCCATCATCGGCCCTGCTTCCAGCGACTCGCTCGTCGCGATTCTCCGCACCCTCGATACCGCCGGCCGGCCTGCCATCTGCCTGGTACCCGATTCGGCGACCGCCTCCACCCTGCGCCAGGCCAACTCGCAAGTCATTGTGGTGCACGAACATGAGGGCTGGGTCGATAACCTGGTCACCCTCGCGTCCGAGGTGCTTCGCCGCATCGAAACCACCGGCCGCGCTAGCCGCGCCGAACAATCTTTGGCCGAGGCGCAGCAGGGCGCCATTCTTGGCCGCTACATGCTCGATATGCGGCACAGCCTCAACAACGCCCTGACTTCGATTCTCGGCAACTCCGAGTTGCTCCTGCTGGAGCCCGGAGCCCTGTCCGCCGAACACAGCGAGCAGGTCAGCACCATGCACAGCATGGCGCTGCGCATCCACGAAATCCTCCTGCGCTTCACCTCACTGGAGCAGGAAATGAAGCAGTTCTCTCAATCTCATGATGAGATTCCACTTCCGCCCCAGGCCATGATCCAGACCTCCCCGCCGCGTCCCGAACTTGCAGGCGACGAGGCAGCCCGACCGGCGCACGGAAGTAGGGTGTCCTAATTTCACCTTGCTCCCCGGACAATTTTGTTTCACATTACCTGCTCGCACTCGTGTGTCAGAACAGTTGTTAGTTGCTGGTTGTCAGTTGCCAGTTCAAGTTCGACCCGGCAACGGCAACGCCGCCCGTGTTTCAGGGTTGAATCACTAACAACTGACAACTGACAACTAGCAACTGTTTTTGGGGGCTCCGATGAAAGGGCACATTAATTCCATCCTGTGGTGGGCGGTCGGCCTCAACGCCGTTGTTCTCTGCGTTGTTCTCGGACTTGCTTATGGGGCGGGAGCGCGCTCCAGCGGCCTCAGCTTGCGCGACTTCACCATCCTGCCGCCAATCGCCGGTTTTGAACTCCTCGGCGCGGCATTCTTCGTGATCGCGATCACGGTTTTCCTGTTTGTATGGCTCGATAACAAGGTGCAGAAGCGTGTCACCGACCTGGTCGAGTACTCCGAGCGGCTGGACAGCGGAGATTTTGCAGCGCAAGCCAACGTTACTGCCGACGATTTCGGTGTCCTCGCCGAAAGTTTCAACCGCGCCAGCGAGAAGCTGGCGCGCATCGCGGAGGTGGAAGCCTCGCGCGAGGCCATCGAGAACGAGATTGCCGACATCGAGAAGTCCCTGGTCCAGCTTGGCCGCGGCGAACTCGGCGCGCGCCTGCGCACCACCGACAAAGCACTCGTGCCGGTAGCCAATGGATTCAATTTCGCCGCCGAGAGCCTTGCCCGCCGTCTCGAGCGCGTTCGCATCTCGGCCGGTGAACTGGTTGCGTCGGCAAACCAGGCGCAGAGCGGCGTCACCACCTGCGCGGCCGCCATCGCCCGTTCCGATGAAGAGTTGAGCGCAACGGTTCCCGTCGTCGATCAGTTGGCGGTGATGGGCCGCAAGGTCAGCGTGGATGCCGACGGCGCCGCCGAAGCGGCGCGCCGCGCGCTCGATTTCGCCGATCAGGGCAGTCGCGCCGTGCGCGACGCTGCCGACGGCATGCAGCGCATCCGCGCCTCGATGCAGGCGACCGCGGCGAAGATCAAGTCGCTCGGCGACCGCTCGCTGGAGATCTACGAGATCATCAACATCATCCAGGAAACCAACCTGCTCGCGCTCAGTGCCGTGCTCGAGGCTTCACGCGGCTCTTACGGGGGGCCCAGCGGACGCGAAGCGCACGATGGGGTGTCAGGCAACGGACAGTCGCTGGAGATTCTTGCCGCCGAGCTGCGCAAGCTGGCCGACCACTCGCGCGGGGCGACCCGAGAGATCGTCACGCTGCTCAAATCCATCCAGGCGGAGAGCAACGATGCGGTGGTGGTGATGGAGCAGGCTAATCGTACGGCCGAGAACGGCGCGCGCCTTACCGAGCACGCCGGCAAGGCGTTTACCGGTATTTCGACGCTGCTGCGCCAGACTGCGGATTTGGCCTTGACCATTTCCGGCGCATCGCGCCAGCAGGCGAAGGACATCGAGGCCGCGAAGACGACGATCGGCGCGCAGGCGCAGGCCGCGCATCGCAATGCCGCGCGCTCCAACGATGCCCTCACGCAGGCGGAGCAGGTCACGCGTCTGTGCGAGCAACTGAACCAGACGCTGGCGCAATTCCGTTCCGGACCCGCGGTGGTCAAGGCGGAAGCGAAGGTGGAAGCGAAGGCGGAGATCACCAGCGCGGCGGTGGCCGGAGACTGAACCCATTTGCGATTGCGTGATTTGTGATTGAGTCATTGGATGCGCATCGAACGGTCGATGCGCGCGGAAAGTAACGCCCATCGAATCAAAATCACTAAATCACAAATCACTAAATCACAAATCTTCTGTGCTTTCGTGTTTTCAGTTGCCGAACCCCTCACCCAGCATCTAGGATGCCCTCACTCACGTGGGGACACAATCTACTCGCAAAAGAGGCAGGACTATGAAAACAAGGACGATACTTTTGACTCTGGCGGTGCTTTTGTGTGGTGCGGTGGCGTGTTTTGCCGCCGACGCGAACATGGGCACATGGAAGCTGAACGAGGCAAAGTCTAAGATTCCCGCAGGGGCGGCGAAGAATAACAAGGTTGTGTACGAAATGGCCGGCACTAAGATCAAGGTCACGGTCGAAGGGACCGATGCCGACGGCAAACCGGCGCACAACGAGTGGGTGGGCAAGTTCGACGGCAAAGATTACCCGGTCACGGGCGATCCGGCGTCTGACTCGCGCGCCT
>DAISJI010000004.1:0-2865 GCA_036821585.1 Terriglobales bacterium | reverse complement strand
TTCGACGGCAAAGATTACCCGGTCACGGGCGATCCGGCGTCTGACTCGCGCGCCTACACAAGGGTGAACCCTAACACTCTGTCAATGACCATCAAGAAAGGCGGCAAGGTGACCTCGACGGGCAAGATCACGGTTGCCGCGGACGGCAAGAGTCGCACCGTCAGTACGACGGGAACCGATGCCAAGGGCAAGAGGGTCAGCGTCAGCGCGGTGTACGACAAGGATTAGGTTCTCGGACTCGAAGATGAAAACCCGCACGCCGGCGTGCGGGTTTTTCACGTATGGCGCCTGCGGAGGGTAGGTCGCTCGCGGCGATTTGTCAGCCGTCAAAATTCATGACAACCACTTTTGCCGCACGTACGATGAGCGCCATGCGAAACATCTTTGTGTGCGGAGCCGTCATTGCGCTGGCTTTGCTGACTGGATGCGCCCGCGCGCGCGTCACTACCGAGATCCATCCCGATGGGTCGTGGACGCGCACCGTCCTGCTGACCGGCTCGGAGAAAAAGGAGGGCAGCATGGCGCCCTCCATTGACGACACGTTCGTGTTTCCGTCGGGCCCGGGATGGAAGGCCACCGACGGCAAGCAGCAGAACGACATCACGAAAACCTTCGAACGCACGGTGGCGGCCGGCGGTTCCCTCAAAGGGGACCTCTCGGTCAGAGAAGACACCGCTTCGGCGAAACTGAAGCTTGTGAACGAAGTAACGGTGACTCGTGTCGGCCCGCGCCGATTCGAATACCGGGAAACGCTGCGCTGGACGGGCGCGCCGCCCAAGGACACCGGCATGAAGCCCGCGGACGTGGCTGACATCAAGGCGCTCCTGCCCAAGGCCCTCGCCACCGATGCCAACGCACGCGCCCTGGCCGAACGTACCTACGCCCTCGCCATGCCCATGATGTTCGGGCCCGGTGAGCCGTTGCTCGCCATCAGCTTGATGCATCCCGACCTGGCGGAGCGGCGCTCGCCAGCGCATCGGCACAATCCTGCTCAAAGCGCTGGAGGAGCAATTCGGCAATCAGATGCAGCCGGCGGAGCGGCGCGAACTTGCCCGCAAGCTCATCGATAAGACCTTCGCCTCAACCCGACCGTCGCAGCCCGACCCCTCCGCTGGGCAGCAGAAGAACTCCAGCTTGACGCCGCTCATGTTTGTCTTACGGGCGCCCGGCCGCCTGGTGTCGTCCAACGGCGAGTTTGACGAACTCAGCGGTGAGGTTTATTGGGCACTGTTCCCGGAGGCGGCGTCGCTGCAGCCGGTGGTGCTGACTGCGGTTTTCGAACTGCCGTGAACAGTCGCCAGTCGCCAGCAAAAGACAAAAGGTCCTTCGACTCGGATATGCGAACCAGCGTAAAGTTTCAGACGTAACTTGTGTGAAGTGCTGTTCACGCCAATCATTTCACGGTGCGTCAATTGCACCGCTTCAGTAATACGTCAGCGTACGCGTCGTGACCGTAGGCGGCCCGAATGTGTCGTCCGGGCTTGATCGATAAGAAACAGCTTGCTCCGTCCAATTTCCGCGTTCATCGTACTTGTAGGAGTAGCGGACTTCGGAGTAGGTGGGCCGTAGTGGCGCCGTCGCATCCGGATTCTCGCCGGACAACGCGCTCTCACGCGTAATCTCCAGCAGCTTATCGCCCTGCTGGTTGTATGTGATGTCGATCTGCTGTTCGCGATTGAAGACCCGCCGCCGCGTCTGCTTGATTCGTCCTTGCGAGTCATACTCATGCGAAACCGAAACGACTCCCGATTGACCGCCCATCAGCGTCGTCAGTTGTGCTCGGAGCTGTTTCAGCACCTCTTCGGGCGGTTCGCCTTGTTCGCGAGCTGCTTGTAGAATCTTCGCGCGCTGCTCGGCGGGGATGAGCATCTCGGGGCTTTGCAGCACGTCCTTTTCTTCGGCAACGCGTCCTTCGGCATCGTAGGTGCGCAGGGCACGGCTGACCAGTTCTCCATTAGCGTCGCGCACCTGCACTTCCACCGGGCGGTCCTGCTCGTCGTAAATGGTGGTAGCGGTGCCGCCACCCGGCAGATTGGGCGGCGTGTCGGCAGACTCGAACAGAGCGTCGGCGTTGGTGGCTAAGTTTGGCCGGTAGTCAGCGGCACGCGAGGCCTGCACCTTTGTCTTACTTCCGTGATCGTCGTACCGGAAAACGACCGGATTGTCGGCTGTCCTGCTGTTCGTGACCTCCAGTAGCCGCCCATCGTCTCCGTAAGAATAGACCGTCTCCGCCAACTTCTCCGTCTCGTTTCCCTGCGACATCTTCAGCAGCCGGCCGGAAAGATCGTACGTATACTGCGTCACGAATTCCTACCCATCGGAATTACTCCAGCGTGTCGAGACAACGCGGTCTTCCAGGTCGTATTCGGTCATGTTCCACGACTTCACTCCGAGCTGCTGTCTGCCCTCGCGAATCGTTGTACCGAGATATGTATGCTCTTCCCGGCAGGATTTCACAGGCCCGCGCAAGTCCCGCTTTTCGCGATCAGACAGAGGAGTGGCTTTCATTTTCGACGACTCCTTTTCGGTGGTCTGGGAATTTGCGCGCAGCGCGGGGCCTACAGGGGCGACCAGAGTCAGTACGAGCAGCAAGAGTGAAAGGTAAGGAATCATCTTGGCTAACTACGACACGCGCCCATTCGGATGTTTACCATTCTATGTGTGAACGCACCCACGCAGCCATTCCAGAAGCTCCAGCGGCGAACTTCTGTTCCCCTTTTGGGCGATGTTCAGTTCCAGCAAAGACCAAGTGAGGTGCCGCCAATGAGCGATTCTAGCCGTCGGCAACGCAGTGACTGTTGATAAATCCTCTAATGAGATGGTCCGCCGCTGGTCATGCGAAGTGGCATGATGCGGTAACTCAGA
>DAISJI010000003.1:0-24074 GCA_036821585.1 Terriglobales bacterium | reverse complement strand
CGAGGTGTGCAGGGTCACACTCAGATCGTGGGAGCCTGCGCCACTCACCGACGCGTTGCTCACCTCGCAGTCGGCGAGGGCAGGAATCACCTCGCAGGAGATGTGGACGGGGCCCGGAACACCTGCGACACCTATGCTGAAATCCACCTGGCGTGACTGACCGGCGACGACCGTCGTTGTTCCACTGCGCGACGGGCGCGAAGGCCGGAACAACTCGATGTTGACTCCTCTGCCTAGCAGAGGAATGGCCGTAGTTGCCACCAATCCAGAGCCGTTCGTGCTAACGAGTAGCGCACCGTTCTGCTGTCCGGTCGAGGTCGGAGCGAAGCTTAACTTTACCTGGCAACCGTTACCGCACCACGTTGACGTCGAGGGCGACACCAGCGCAAATCCCTCACCTGTCACGCTGAATGTCGCAAACGCGTTGTAGTTCACTACCACTGATAGAGGAATAAGACGGGTGGTGCCGACGATAACGGGGCCGAAGTCTCCGGGATTCGGACTGCCTGCGGCCGCCGCCGGGGTCGTGAATGAGTACACCGGCGTACTCGCCGAGAGTCCGAGGTAGTGGGTTACGATCCTCCAGTGGTAGATCGTATTCGGAGTTAAGCCCGTCGGGTTTCCGACCGTCGCATATACCCGGGAAGTGGCGTCAGAGAGAGGACCGGAGCTGAACAAGGGCGGCTGGGAATCGGTTCCAAGGTACAGGTCGTAGCTGTCTCCACCGCCATCGACGGAGATATACCAGTTCGCAATGCTTCCGATACCTCCGTCTGCTGGATTGGGATTCGAAGGCGTCGGATACGCCAGAGTAGTAAAGCTAAGGATAGTGCCACGCACAATGCCACCCGCGGTCGATGCAACCACCCGGTAGTAATAAGTCGTGGTTGGGGTCAGGTGCTGCAGCCTATCTGAGAAGTTCATGCTGGCGCCGGCAGAGCCGTACTGGAGTTGGTGCGTCGTCTCGGCATAGGCACCGAACGTGGGGTCGGTGCCGTATTCGAACCAGGTCGTGGGCGAGTAGCCATTAGGATTCACATGACCATTGGCCGTTCCGTTCCCGTAAGTTATGGACTGGGCCGCATCGGTACCAATGTTCGTCGGCACCGGGACGGGCGCGAGAGCAAGCTGGTAATCCGTGAGGACACCGAAACCCCCGGGTATGAAGATGTGCAGGTAGAGATCTTGTGGGCTGGTGCCTGAGTTGAAATAGGCGACTGGCGTGCTGTAACCGACGGAGGTCGTGGTCACGGGGTTCGGCTGCGAGCCGACGTAAAGCTCCATCGTCAGCCATGCGCGGTTCTTGTCGTAGGACAGCGATGCGAGGACACTCTGCTCCGAAACAAGAGTAATGCGGAACCAGTCGTCGGCAAGCTTCTTTGCCACTAGGTTGTAAGTGGCAGGCGAGAGAATCTGCGCGGCTGCATCGCGCGTCTGGTTCGGAGCGTACTGGTCGTTAGGAACACCCAAGGCTAGGTAGTCGCGTCCAGCTGCCGCTGCCAACTGTGGATACGACAGGCGGAGCTTCCCATATGCGTCGGGGCCGGGATTTGAACAGCTGGAGTTCCCACCATACAGTTGACCCACGACTTGCCGGTTCGCGTTAAATAGAGGCGAGCCCGACGATCCCGGTTCCATCAGACCGCGGTCCCATAACACGTAATGGCGGTTCACATCCAAGCCACTCGACTCTTTGCCGAACGATATTTTCTTAGGGTCGCCATGGGGATGATGAATGCCGGTGACGTCGGTAGCTGCGGTAGGGTCATCGGTCGTCCATGCCGCAAATGTTATGTTATTCGCTGGAATGGAGCCGTAGAGCAGAAGCAGCGAGGCATCGGTGGTATCGAGAGTGGTAGCGAGCAGCGTGGCGTAGGGGCTGGCCCCATTCGCCGCACCGTATTTGTCGTTGCATGTGTACGTATCAAGGTTCCAGTCGGCAGTGACTGTGTTCGCGAGCGCTTCGTTGCTGATGCAATGATGAGCCGTCAGCAAGAGAGGGCTGTAATCGCCGCTCAGGTTGTTCAAGAGCACAGCCGAGCAGACATAAATGTACTGCGGATCCGAGAAGCGGATTCGGACAACAGACTGGCCGGTTTGCGCGAAATCCGGATAGCACGAAAAATCCAATTCGCAAGTGGCAGAGGGGCCGAACACACCGTCCTCGGGAGCGTCGTACACATGGCCGATGCTGTCGATCTGGAATGGCAGGGCACCCGAGCGCTCCATTGCGGAATCGGGCGTGTCCTGGAGTTCGAGGTGGATGGTATCGCCATTCATCACGGGCGTCCAAAACTCGCCATTTTCAAACGGCCCCTTGTTTTCGAATACGGCAGCGTCCGTGTCGCGACCGGGAGTGGATGCGAACAGCGTGGCGCCCGGCGGCAGGCGAAAGCGGGTGATGTGAACGCGGCTCGCGAGTGCCTTCGGCGTGGTTATCTCGACGATCCAAGTCTTCCCGGAAGGAACGTCGAACCATCGGCCGTCGGTGGGGCGGACAGCGACTTCACGGTTAATGCCGATTTCCTGTGCTCGGAGAAGCGGCGTCCGTTGTGGACGGTCGGGTCTGCCGATTTCCGAAGGAACTCTGCTGCGGAGGTCGCGTTCACGCCGTACGCGATCTACGTCCAAAGGCGGCAACGTGATGCGCGGCACATCGGCCGGCTTGAGTTCCGGGTTGGAGCGGCTCGGCAGGGCTATGCGTGCGGACGATTGCGCCGGCCAACGCGACTCCGGCAGGCGCGCCTCGGGTGCTTCCAACACACGTGCGGGTCTGGTCTGTGCTATCGCAGGCGAGCCGAACCACAAGACCAGCAAAACCGTAGCTAGAGGAGTATGACGCACAGCAATTCCAATGCCCCGGCTTACTAGATCGGAAAGTACTAAGGACCATAGATTATAGTCGACGTTCATCGCATAAGCACCACTACCGGCGACTTGGACGCCTTCAACGGAGATATAAATGGACCGTTTTGGAACTATTTTCAGTATCGCGGCTCACATACCGCAGTGACCTCTGTCGAATCATCGTCGACTAAGGCCTGGGTGGCGCGTGACGCGTTGACCTTAAGGCCAGGTCCTGCGCTTGCACAGCCACCCTCTCCGCAGGTGGCGCGGATTTATAGGGCGGGCACCGTCAAAGGGAAAGCGTACTGACGCGGTGGTCGCGAATTGTTATGCTGACCGTCAGTGGCCGAATCCCAACATCCGGAAACCGCAGCCGCCGCGTCATCCGATTTTCGCGATCCCGGGCGAGCGCGCCAGAACCTGGAAGCGATTGCCGCTCGTGTCCCGCCGCAGGTTGCAGCGGCCATTCCCGCGCTGCTGACCGACGCGCCCGATCCTGATTCCGCTCTCAATCTCTTCGAACGCCTGACCGCCGCGGCCTCGCCGGAATTGTTCCGCACCCTCGACCGCCAGCGCGCTTTGATCCATTACGCGCTGCTTGTCTTCGGCCACAGCCAGTATCTGGGTGAGACCCTCATTAAGTCGCCCGACATATTTGCGGTCCTCGCCCGCGAGCACGCGCTCGACCGCTCCCATTCGCGCGAGGAGTTCCGCGAAGCCTTCGCCCGCTTCCGCTCGCGTTCGTTCGAGAACGACATCGCGACGCTGCTCGCGCGTTTCAAGCGCCGCGAGTATGTACGGATTGTCCTGCGCGACGTTCTCGGCATAGCGACCCTGGCCGAGATCACCTCCGAGGTCTCCGCCCTCGCCGACGTGCTGATTGAAGAAGCGCTGCACGAGACCCAAGCGTCGTTCCTCAACCGCTACGGCACGCTGCAGTACCGCGACGCCGAAGGCCGGCTGGTGGACGTCCCCATCGCCGTGCTTTCACTCGGCAAGCTCGGCGGCAACGAACTCAATTACAGCTCCGACATCGACCTGCTCTTCATTTACGGGGATGGGGAAGACGCCGGCACGGCCAAGGTCTCGATCCGCGAATACTTCATCCGCCTCGCGCAAACCGTAACCGACGTTCTTTCCCGCGTGACGCCGGAGGGCTCGGTATTTCGCGTGGACCTTCGCCTCCGTCCGCAAGGCGGACAGGGCGAGCCCGCGGTCAGCTTCTCGCACGCGCTCGATTACTATGAAAACAGTGCCGGCGACTGGGAATTGCAGGCCATGATCAAGGCCCGCCACTCCGCCGGCGATCTGAACCTCGCCCGCCAGTTCATTCGCGGCGTGCAGCCCTTTGTATATCGCGCCGGCGCGGAACAGAGTCTGAATTTCGCCGCCATTGAGACCGCTCTCGAATCGCGCGACCGCATCACCTCGCACCATCGCGCCGCCAAACGAAGCGCCATTGACGTCAAGCTCGACCGCGGCGGCATCCGCGACATCGAGTTCCTGGTGCAATGCCTGCAGCGCGTCTATGGCGGCGCCGAGCCCTGGCTGCGCTCGGGCGGAACCTTGTTCTCGCTGCAGAAATTGCACGACAAGAGCCACATCAGCGGGCGCGACTTCCACGAGCTCAATACCGCCTACGAGTTTCTGCGCCGCATCGAGCACCGCCTGCAAATCCGCCATGGCCAGCAGACCCACCGCATCCCCCCTACTGACGCCGACGTGCTCGTCCTGGCGCGCTCGGTGAATCCGCAGGCTGCCGGCCACGTTCCGCACCAGTTCGTCGCCTCGGTCGAGCAGCGCATGGCCGCGGTGACTGCCATTTACAACCGCATCATTTACGGCACCCAGTTGGAAGAGCAGCAACCCGCCGCGCCCGAATTCCAACTGTCCGAATCGCACGAGGGCAGGGAACAGTCGGAGCGGCAGATGCTCCAACGCCTCGCGCAGGACGCGCCTGAACTGCACGAAATCGCACGCAACGCTCCGCTCGGTTCGCACGAGCGCCGCAACCTGTTTCGCTTCTTGTCCGCGGCCTTCACCGGATCGGACCGTTACGCCTCGATCGTTCGCGCGCCGCAGGGCGTCGCCCGCGCTATGCGCCTGTTCGCGCTCAGTGACTTCGCCACCGACCTTCTCCTTCGCCACCCTGACGAGATCACCACGCTCGCCGCTCTCCAGCCCGGTGGTACGCCAACTGCGTCCGAGCCACTATTTGGGTCCTATGACACGGCCGTCGCTGCCGACCCGGTTTTTGCCTACGTCTCTTCTTCCGACGTCCCATACAACGAGAAGCTCGCGCTGCTTCGGAAGCAGTTTCGCCATCGCGTCCTGGCCTCGGCCGCGCGCGACGTGATCGAGTCGCGCCCGGTCTTTGAGTCGCTCTCCGAAACGACTCGTGCCGCCGACGAAGCGATTGCGGCCGCCATGGCTGCCGCCAATGTCCCCGCCGGCTTTGCCGTACTCGCCATGGGACGCCTCGGCACGCTCGAATTCGACTTGCTCTCCGACGCCGACCTGGTTTTCGTGCGTGACGAATCGCTCGAACTCTCCGCCGCCACGCACACCGCCGAAAACATCACGCAGGCCCTTTCGGCGTACACCCGCGAAGGCACCGTATTCGCGGTCGATACGCGTCTGCGTCCCCGCGGCGGAGAGGGCGAACTCGTCATCACGCCGGCTCAGCTCGCCGACTACTTCCGCCACGAAGCTTCGCCCTGGGAGGCGCTGAGTTTCACCAAGCTCCGTTTTGTTGCGGGCACGAAACCTGTGGGCGAAGCGGCCCTTGACGCCGTCCGCGCGCTCTCCAGCCGCTACGCCGCCGATCCGGGCTTTGTCGCTGCCATTCGCGACATGCGCCGCCGGCTCGAGCAGAGTGGCGGCGCGGAGTTGAACCTGAAGACCTCGCCCGGCGCCATGTACGACGTCGACTTCATCGCCAAGTACTTAACGGTTCGCGCCGCGGCGGGCGTGCAGACCTCGAACATCCGGCAGCGCCTCGAGTGGCTGGTTTCGCAGAAGATGCTGGAGGCCGACACGGGTAGGGAATTGGCCGATGCCGGCGAACTGATCCGCACCGCCGAACACGCCGTTCGCCTGGCCACTGGGCGATCCCGTTCCACGCTGCCCCTGGGCGAAAATGCCCGCCGTGCCACCGAAGAACTCGTGCGTGCTTTTCTGCGCCGCGAGTTGCCGGGTGGACTCGAAGCTGTCCTGGGCGAGGCCATGGCCCGAACCCGCCGGCTTTATGATCACCTCGTCCGGTGACTGGCAGCGCACGGGTGAGTGCCGTCACACTGAGATGTGACCGGCGTCATGCTGGGAATGTGCGCGATTCCGGCTATACTTATCGGTCTTCTAGCAGATATTCCCGTGGAGGTGGCTGATGGCGGATTCTTACAACGGCGTACCTGTGCCCAAGGACGGCGCAAAAATTACGTACGCGAACGGCAAATACACCATTCCTGATAACCCGATTATTCCTTTCATCGAAGGTGACGGCACGGGCCGCGACATTTGGAAGGCGTCGGTCCGTGTGTTCGATGCCGCGGTCGATATCGCTTACGGCGGCAAGCGCAAGATCAAGTGGTTCGAAATCTTCGCCGGCGAAAAAGCCATGGCGAAATTCAACTCCTGGTTGCCCGACGGCTCCATCGACGCGATGAAGGAATTCCGCGTCGGCATCAAGGGGCCCCTGACCACGCCCATCGGCGGCGGCATCCGCTCCCTCAACGTCGCGCTGCGCCAGATTCTCGACCTTTACTCGTGCATCCGTCCGGTAAAGGATTACGGCGCCCCCTCGCCGGTGAAGCACCCCGAGCGCATGAACATCATGATTTACCGTGAGAACACGGAAGACGTATACGCCGGCATCGAGTGGCAGGAAGGCACGCCGGAAGTAAAGAAGTTGATCGAATTCCTGAACCACGACATGCTGAAGGACGGCAAGAAGCAGATTCGCCTCGACAGCGGTATCGGCATCAAGCCGATCTCCATCACCTGCACCAAGCGGCTGGTCCGCATGGCCATCCAGTACGCCCTGGCCAACGGCCGCAAGAAGGTCACGCTGGTCCACAAGGGCAACATCCAGAAGTTCACCGAAGGCGCCTTCCGCGAGTGGGGATACGAAGAAGCGACCACCGAGTTCCGCGACCAGGTAGTGACCGAGCGCGAGAGCTGGATCATCGGCAACAAGGACAAGGACCCGAACCTGACCATCGAACAGAACGCCAACCTGGTCGAACCGGGCCTCGAGTTCGCCACTCCCGACTTCCGCAACGACATCTACAAGGAAGTGAAGGACTGCCTGGACAGCATCTACAAGACCCACGGCAACGGCGTTTGGAAGAAGAAGCTTCTGGTCAACGACCGCATCGCCGACAGTATCTTCCAGCAGGTCGTAACCCGCGCCGATGAGTACGAAGTGCTGGCCACCCCCAACCTGAACGGCGACTACATCAGCGACGCGTGCGCGGCGCAGATCGGCGGCCTCGGCATCGCTCCCGGCGCCAATATCGGCGACGGCTTCGCCATGTTCGAAGCCACCCACGGCACCGCTCCGAAGTACGCCGACCTCGACGTCATCAACCCCGGCTCCCTCATGCTGTCGGGCGTGATGATGCTTGAGTTCCTCGGCTGGAACGAAGCCGCGAAGCTGATCGAGGACGGCATCAAGAAGACCATCGCGCAGAAGAAAGTCACCTACGACTTCCACCGCCTGATGGAGGGCGCCACCAAGGTGAAGTGCTCCGAGTACGGGACCTACATCATCGAAAACATGAAGGCCTCCAACTCCGCCGCGGCTGACTGAGCCGGCGGCACACTGCATCTCCCGGCACGCTCCCATGGCGCGTGCCGGGATTCTTTTTCCGGTGTAACATGATTGGTTTTCTAAGTGCGGCACGCGGCTCCTGAAGCGCTGTGCCCGCAATTTCTTTCGGGAGGCGACAGGACTTATGCGTAAGAAAGTAAGCGTAGTGGGATCGGGTAACGTGGGCGCCACCGCCGCGCACTGGATCGCCGCGGCCGAACTTGGCGATGTCGTCCTTATCGACATCATCGAAGGCGTGCCGCAGGGCAAGGGGCTGGACCTGTTGGAATCCATGCCCATCATCGGGAAGGATTCCTACGTGATCGGCACCCAGGATTACGCCGACACCGCCAACAGCGACATCGTCGTCATTACCGCCGGCGTGCCGCGCAAGCCGGGCATGAGCCGCGACGACCTGCTCAACATCAATCACAAGATCATGCAGGACGTGGTCGGCAAGGTCGTACAGCATTCGCCGAATTCCATCCTCATCATCGTCTCCAACCCGCTCGATGCGATGGCCCAGGCCGCCTACAAGATGAGCGGCTTCTCCCGCAACCGCGTGATCGGAATGGCCGGCGTGCTCGACTCGGCGCGCTTCCGCGCTTTTATCGCGATGGAATTGAAAGTGAGCGTCGAGAACGTCACGGCGTTCGTCCTCGGCGGACACGGCGACACCATGGTTCCGCTGCCGCGCTTCTCGACCGTGGCCGGAATTCCGATTACCGAACTGATGGACCAGGCGACGATCGACCGCCTCGTGCAGCGCACCCGTGACGGTGGCGCCGAGATCGTCAAGTACCTCAAGACCGGCAGCGCCTACTACGCGCCGTCGGCTGCCGTCGCCGAAATGGTCGAAGCGATTCTCAAGGACAAGAAAAAAATCCTGCCTTGCGCCGCGTACCTGGAAGGCGAGTACGGGATCAACGGGCTCTTCGTCGGCGTGCCCTGCAAGCTGGGTGAGCGCGGCATCGAGGAAGTGGTCCAGATCAAGCTCACGCCGGACGAGAAAGCTGCCCTCGACAAGAGCGCCGGCGCCGTGAAGGAACTAGTCGCCGTCATCGGCGTGTAGAGAAAGAGCGTGTTTGGTTGGCCCACCCTGGCGGATTTTGCCAGGGTGGGGTGTTCCTGAAGCCCGACACCTGGAGCCTGATGCCTATCTTTTCGGCTCCTCTCCCGTCTTCAGGTACCGGCTGATCGGTTCCTCCCATCCCTTCATCTTCCGCGCGTACGCCGCTTCGTCGAGCGAACGGATGAACATATTGCCGTGCTCGGACAAGCCAATGTAGCTGTCGGTCACGGTTACCTCCGTACCGCTGCCCGCTGCTCTGCACTCGACGCGAATGTTGCGCGCCAGTCCCTCGGGTGCCACCGCATGGTATTCAATCGTGTGCTTCGTCGGATCGTAGCGCGTGAGCCACCAGTACATTCCGCCATGGTCCGATGTCCGAAACAGCAGGCCTTCCACGGGGTGTCCATCGGCAGGGTAAAGGATCTCCGGGTTCCAGCCCGCCGCCCAGTGCAGCTCGCCGAGGGGCGTGAACAGCGGGAATACTTTCGCGGGCGAAGTGTCCAAAAAGAAGTGGCCGATGCGAACCACCCGTTCGGCGTGAAACTGTGGCGTGTCTTGTGCTGATGCCATGGCGCAGGCCAGTGTAATGGCGAGCGCGGCCTGCAACGTGATCAGTGCGTTCATTCTTTCCTCCAAAGAGAAACCGCCCGGACGCGAATGTTCACGTCAGGGCGGTTGAATTTGAACTGCAATGCAAAACGCCCGCACTCGGCGGGCGTTGCAACGAAAGTTGATATTACGTCTCCGTCTGCCGTAGCGCAACGAAAAAAAGTAGGCGCCACGTCATCCTGGCGCCTTTCTGTGGTCCCGGCTGCCCTCAACCGGGACTAGTTCGAAATTCCATCCAACCTAAACTCTCTCGATCTTCACCGTCTTCACCGTCACGTCCTTGGTCGGCTTGTCCTGGACGCTGGGAACGCTGACGATCTTGTTCACCACGTCCATCCCTTCCACGACTTCGCCGAAGATGGTGTGGTTGCCGGTGAGCCACTGTGTGGGCGCGACGGTGATGAAGAACTGAGAGCCGTTGGTATTCGGTCCGGAGTTCGCCATCGCCAGCTTGCCCGCCTTGTCGAATTTGTACGGAGAGCCCTTGGTCTCGTCCTCGAACTTGTAGCCCGGGCCGCCGTACCCAGTGCCTGCCGGGTCGCCGCCCTGGATCATGAAATTCGGTATGACGCGGTGAAAGACCGAGCCGTCGTAGAGCTTGTCGCTCGACTTCTTCCGCGTCACCGGATGTGTCCACTCGCGTTTGCCTTCCGCCAGCTCGATGAAATTCGCTACCGTCTTCGGCGCTTCTTTCTCAAATAACCGGCAGACGATCTTGCCTTCGCTGGTGTCGAACTCCGCGTACAGCCCAGGTTCACGTGCCATCAGTTTCCCTTTCTTTCCTCCAGAGGCTGGCGTGGAGCGGGCGAGTGCCCCGCGTCACGCGTTGAGGGTTCGGCCACCGGGACACTTCACGTACGGACGGGTTCGGGGCCACGCTATCGCCAAACAACAATGCCTTTCGGCCAGTCGTTCTACTGCCCTACTTCTTGGGAGCCGGCTTGGCTGCCGGTCTTTCGGCTTCGGACTTCTTCGCGCCCGCTTCCACGATTTCTATGTGTTTGATGCGCACCGCGGCGAAAGGCTTGTCGGTCGATGGATCCCGCGGTACGCGCGCAATATGCGATACCACCGCCATCGGTTCGCACTGACCGAAAATCGTGTGCTTGCCGTTCAGGTGCGGCGTTGGCGCATCGGTGATGAAGAACTGCGATCCATTCGTGTTCGGCCCGGAGTTCGCCATGGCCAGCCGTCCCGGACGGTCGAACTTCAGGTCGGAGAACTCGTCGTTGAATTTGTAACCCGGATCGCCGGTGCCGTTGCCCGCCGGATCGCCGCCCTGGATCATGAAATCCGGAATCACGCGATGGAAGATCGTGCCGTCATAGAGCGGCGTGTTCGTCTTCTTCGCCCGCGACACCGGGTTTGTCCAATCTTTCTTCCCGGTGGCGAGGCCGATGAAGTTTTCCACCGTCATGGGCGCCTTGTCTTTGAACAACACGCAGGTGATTTGCCCGGCGTTGGTGTCGAAGATGGCTTTTGGATTGCCCGTTTCTTGCGCCAGCAACAGGGCTGGGAGTAACAACATCACGAGTAGAACCGATTTGCGCATTGCGAGTCCTCGCGTCGCGCCGCCGGACAATATCCCTTGCGGCGCTGGTGTGAATTTAAGAACCGGCTATTTTACTTCACAGCCGGTGCCGCCGCGGATTGCATCTCGTGGCTCACCCGCTCCGCTTCGCGGAAGACCCGTAGCGCATTCCCGCCCAGAATCTTGCGCAGGTCTTCGGCTTTGTAGCCGCGGTCGAGCAACGCTTGCGTGATCTTCGGCAGATCGGCCACCGAGTCGATGCCTTGCGGCAGGCAATCGACGCCGTCGAAATCCGACCCGATCCCCACGTGGTCCACGCCCGCGACCTTGGCGATGTGGTCGAAGTGGTCGATCAGGCTCTTGAACGGCGGGCGCGGGATGTTCGGCGTCTGGTTTTCCAGGATGCCCATCGCGTAATCGAACTGCGGCTGTTGCGGGTTCGCCGGATTGGGCTGAGGCTGGGGCGTCTGTTGCTGTTTCTGTTGCGCCTCGCGTGCCGCCTGCCGCTTCGCGTCCCAGTCTTCATACGCCAAGCGGTACGCCTCGTCGATGAACCCGCAATTGAAGTTCACCTGCACCACGCCGCCCTTCGCCGCAATCGCCTTCAGCATGTCGTCGCTCATGTTGCGCGGGTGGTTGGTCAGCGTCCGTGCCGACGAGTGCGAGGCCATGATCGGGGCCTTGCTTAACTCCAGCGCGTCATAAAAGGTCTTGTCCGAGACGTGCGAGATGTCCACGATCATGCCCAGTCGGTTCATCTCCTGCACGATTTGCTTGCCGAAGTCGGAGAGCCCATTGTGGTGCTGCACGGTCGTGGAATGCGTGTCGCCGGAGGAGTCCGCCCACTCATTCGTATTGGCCCAGGTCAGCGTCATGTAGCGTACGCCCAACCGATAGAAGTCTCGGAGTAGCCGGATATCGTTCTCGATCGCGTGCCCGCCCTCCAGGCCCATCAATGCCGCCAGCTTCTTGTTTTGGTGCGCGCGTTCGATATCGGCGGCCGTATATGCCATCGTCATCCGGTCAGGATGCTGACGCGCCGTCTCATAGACCGAATCGATCATGTCCAGCGCGCGGATTGCGTACTTGCCCTGGTACTTCCGTGGGTCCACCCAGAGGGAAAAGAACTGCGCGCCCAGGTTGCCGGCCTTCACCTTGGCAAAGTCCCAATGTCCCTTGCCGGCATCGTTCGCGGGATCGAAGTTTTCGTCGGTGAAGCGGCCGGGCGTATCGGCGTGCGTGTCCACCACGAGCGCTGATTCATGGATCTTTCGCGCCGCGGCCGATACCTGCGGACCCGTGTCGGTTGCGTTGGTGGATGGGGTGCCTTGCGCAAATGCAGCGGCGCAGATGGAGAGCGAGAGCGCTCCAGCGAGCAGGTAAGAAATTGTCATAAGCGGATCAACCACGGTTCTCACGAATGTACACGAAGAAGGGAAAAACAAAAATCCGTGTCGCTCCGTGGGTGATAGTTTCTATCGGCTGGCGAGATTTTCCGTCTCGTGCCAGGCGGTGTAGCGGTCCGACACCATGACGTGGAATACCGCCTGCTTGCGCTCCTCGGCGGCCTCCACCAGCCCGAGGTCGCGCAGCCGCACCAGGTACTGCTCCATCCATTTGCGCTGCTTGCGATTCATGCTGTGCTTGGCGATGTCTACCGTGAGCCCCGCCAGGTGTGACGATGCTACCGGACCCTCCGCGGGCGCGGCGTTGCCATTGCGGCGCATCAGTTTTTCCTGCTGTTCGACCGTCCGCACCGCCGAGTTCACCTGGATGGATTGCCTGAATTCCTTGTAATACGACTGCCCCAGGTCATTCAGGAAATCACGTGTCCAAGGCCGGCAGAAGCGGCGGTCCTCGTCCAACCGCGGATCAATGCGTACATACTTGTCGGAGGGAAGCGCCACCAGTTCCTGCTTCCGGATGAGTTGATCGAGTTCGTCCTCGTCGGCGATGCGAGCCAATTGGAGGCGATTGATTTCATCGTTCTGCCGCACCATGGAATCGTGGGAACCCCTCAGCAGCAACGGCATCCATTTCACGACGCGGCGCAAAACCCTGGTTCCGCGCACACGACGTTGATAACGTGCGCGCGTGTGCAACGCGAACGAAGAGGAGGAAAGCAACAGGATCAACAGGGCCGAACTAATGAGGTTCCGAGTTGTGGCGCGCAAAAGCTGGTCTCCCGGGGCTCGTTCTCGTACTTCTGAGGTGCGGCTGATTGTAACTGGGTTCCCCCTGTTTTCATCCCAGGGATTTACCCCAGGTGCCCAGAGAATAACCCGGGAGGTCCAGCACCTTCGTGTTTGAGTCGGCTACGCTGATTCCTTCCCGGACAACAGAAAAGGCGCACCCAGAGCGCGCGCCTTCCGATTCCGTTTTTCCGAACTTTGTTTTCCTACCTTCTAAACAGGTCCACGAGCGCCTGCTTCATCACCGCGCCACCTACGATTGCGATCGACGTCGTCAGCGGAATGTCCTTCGGGCACACTTCGACGCAGTTCTGCGCGTAGCCGCATTCGTGAATGCCGCCATCGCCCATCAGCGCATGCAGGCGCTCCGTCTTCAGCGCCGCGCCCGTGGGATGCATGTTGAACAGCCGCGCCTGCGAGATCGCCGCTGCCCCCACGAACCCCGTGTCTTCGTTGAACTGCGGACACGCTTCCATGCAGCAGCAGCAGGAGATGCACCGCGATAGCGGATAGGTCTGGTCCTGCTCCTCCGGCAACATGCGCGGTCCCGGGCCAAGGTCGTAGGTGCCGTCGATCGGTACCCACGCCTTCACCTTCTTCAGGTTCTCGAACAGAACGTTCCGATTCACCGCCAGGTCGCGGATTACCGGGAACTTGCTGAAGGGCTCGATCTTGATCGGTTGCTCCAGGTGGTCGATCAGCGCCGAGCAGGCCATGCGCGTCTTGCCGTTGATCAGCATGGCGCACGAGCCGCACACCTCTTCCAGGCAGTTCGAGTCGTAAACGACCGGCGTCGAAGCCTTGCCGTCGCGAGTGACCGGTGTGACCGCAATCTCCATGAGCACCGAAATCACGTTCATGTTCGGCCGGTAGGGAATGGCGAACTCTTCCCAGAACGGTTTCGAGCTCGGGTCCGCCTGCCGCTTGATCTTCAGGATAATTTGTTTTTCTGCCATTTGAATTCGGGTGCCCCACCCTGACCGCATTTGGAAGGGTGGGATTGTTATCTATAGTAAAAACCACTCACTGCCAGCAGGACTCCGCCGATCAACATCAGTGCGAACGAAATCCCCGGTAGTAACAGGTGCATCCACAGCGCCACGATGACCAATGCGACGCCGATAATCATGTCGAGTATCGCCAGTATCGAACTGCGTGCCTTATCCATCAAAAATCCTTCGGCTTCGTGAACAGTTCGACGTTCTTGCCGTCGTATGCCAATTGCTTCTCCTGTTCCAGTTTCTTTCGCTTCGATGCTTCCCATGTCATCCGGATTCCCATGGCGATCAGCACAAATACCAGCGCGAAGCTGAATCCTTTCACCATCTGCGGACTATGCTGGCCACCGCGAGCAAAAAAGATCACGACCGCAACCGCGATGATCCCCAACCGAAGAACGAGTCGATTCCGATCCATGTGACCCTCAGTACTTCCTGGACCGCGACGCGATGAGCGAGACGTCCACCGGTTCGAACTCGAAGCGCGGTTCGTCCGCATCCGGCGCAAAATACGCCTTGGTCGTCTTCTGCCAGTTCTTGTCGTCGCGTTCGGGGAAGTCCGGCTTGTAATGTGCCCCGCGCGATTCGTTCCGCATGCCCGCGCCCTGGGCGATGACGCGCGCCAGTTGCAGCATGTTGTAGAGCTCGCGGGCGAAGACGAACGTGCTGTTCGCCCAACGCGACTTGTCGCTCAGGTTCACCTTGCGATAGCGCTCCAGCAACTCAACCAGCTTCGTGTCCGTCTGCTCCAGGTTCTTGTTGTAGCGGATGACCGCGCAGTTGCGCGTCATCACGTCGCCCATCTCGCGCCAGATTTTGAAGGGGTTCTCGTCGCCCTGGTTCGAGAGCAGGTGAGCGTTGATGTCTTCCTGCCGTTTCCGCTCCGCGTCGTAGGCGCCATTTGGTGCCGCTCCCTGCAGCCCGCGCGCGTACTTCACCGAGTTCGGCCCTGCCAGGAATCCGCCGTAGATGCACGACAACAGCGAGTTCGCTCCCAGCCGGTTCGCGCCGTGGATCGAGTAATCGCACTCGCCCGCAGCGAACAACCCCGGGATGTTCGTACACTGGTCGTAATCCACCCACAAGCCGCCCATGGTGTAGTGCATGCCGGGGAAGATCTTCATCGGGACGTCACGAGGGTCGTCGCCGACGAACTTCTCGTAAATCTCAAGTATTCCTTCAAGTTTCTTGTCCAGTACCTTGCGGTCAATATGGGTTAGGTCGAGGTAAACCATCGGCTGTCCGTCGATGCCGAGGTTGTGCTCGTACACGACCTTATGGATGGCACGCGTGGCCACGTCACGCGGAACCAGGTTCCCGTACTTCGGATACCACTCCTCGAGGAAGTACCAGCGCTCGCTTTCAGGAATGTCCTTGATGGCCCGCTTGTCGCCTAGCGTGCGCGGTACCCACACGCGTCCGCCCTCGCCGCGCGCTGATTCCGACATCAGTCGCAGCTTGTCCTCGCCCGGGATCGTCGTCGGGTGCACCTGGATGAACTCGCCGTTCGCGTAGTACGCGCCCTGCTGGTACAGCGCCGACTGTGCCGATCCCGTGCACACCACCGAGTTGGTGGACTTGCCGAAGATCGCGCCGATGCCGCCGGTTGCGATAATTACCGCGTCAGCCGGGAAGATGACCACCTGCATCGAGCGCAGGTCCATGGCGCAGATGCCGCGGCACACGCCCTGTCCGTCCTTCACGATCGACAGGAACTCCCAGTGCTCGTGCTTCTTGACCTTGTCTTCCGACTCGTGCCGCCGCACCTGCTCGTCGAGCGCGTACAGAAGCTGCTGTCCGGTGGTCGCCCCGGCAAACGCGGTCCGGTTAAAGAGCGTCCCGCCGAAGCGCCGGAAATCCAGCAGGCCTTCGGGCGTGCGGTTGAAGGTGACGCCCATGCGGTCGAGCAGGTCGATGATCGCCGGCGCCATTTCGCACATGGCCTTCACCGGCGGCTGGTTGGCGAGGAAATCGCCGCCATAAACCGTGTCGTCGAAGTGCTGCCAGGTCGAGTCGCCTTCGCCCTTCAGGTTCTTCGCCGCGTTGATGCCGCCCTGCGCGCACACCGAGTGCGAGCGCTTCACCGGCACCATGGAGAACAGGTCCACCTGTCCGCCCATCTCGGCGATCTTGATTACGGCCGACAAACCCGCCAGTCCGCCGCCCACAACAATGATTTTCGGATTAATTGCCATCGTATGATTCCGGAATTACTTCGGTAGTTCGGCCGGATGCTCCGGTTGCTGGTCGAATTGACCCTCTTCCACCGCCTTCGATTGCGACGGGTCCTGCGGCACCGTGATCGGATACGACTGGAACGCGTACAGCGTGTACAGTCCCATGGCCGCAAACAGCACCGCAATCGCTGCGCCTACCCACGTCATCCGCTTGCGCGCCCGCTCTCCGGTAACCAACCCCCACTTCGCGATGAACAGGAATATCCCGTATCCGAAGTGCCAGCACGCGGCAATGATCGCGATCACGTACACCGGCACCACCCACGGCGCGCTGGCGAACTCCGCCTGCACCTTCCCGTAGGCCGCTCCCGGAGCACTAAACAGGTGGACGCCCGAGAACCGCATGTACCAGGTGTGATAGAGGATGTAGGCGAACACCAGGATCCCGGTGTAGCGCTGCAGGGTGTAGAACCAGTTGTTCGCGTACTTGTAGTCGCCGACGTTCGACTCGCCGCGCCACCAGATGTAGATCCCATATCCGGCGTGATAGAGGATCGGGATATAAATCCCGAAGATCTCCAGCCACGGATCGGCGAAGGGAAGCCCGGTCAGGAACTTCACCTGCTTGGCGTAAGCCGAGGGGCCGTTGGTCGCGAACGCGTTCGAAACGAAGTGTTCGACGATGAACGTGCCGACGGGAATGATTCCGCTCAATGAATGAAGACGACGCCAAAAAAACGATTGGCCCTGGCCTGCGCGTAATGCCGGAACTCCCGGGGGAATCCGCGATGCGCCGGCCTCAGCCGGTGTAGTTACCGATGAAGCCACGCTCCAGCTCCTTATGAGTTTGGAGTTGCGATAATGAACCCGCTATTATCGGGGCCGCTCAACCGCACGTCAAGCAACACAACTCACAACCTGTTGTGATCTCAGGTACTTTTCGCCGGTTTGCGCCGGAAATTTGCAGGTGCGGCGGCATCTTGCCGCCGCACCTGCCGGTCTCCCGCTACCGTAACCAATTTTCTAAACGTCCTTCTGTATTGCCGCCGCCCGCCTCCCGGATATAATGCCGCCTACACGGTTTTGCGGCCCAGGAGATAAGACATGGCTACAGCGGCCTTGCCCTTTGCGCAGATTGCCACCGAGTGCGAAGAAGAAGGTTTGACCCCGAAGAACGCCGAGCGGATCGGCCACGAACTGGCCAAGACGTTCGGCGTCAAGGAAGATGAAGTCGGCATGCTTCGCATCGAGAAGCAGAACCTCGTCTTCTCCTATCCCGCCAAGCTGCATAACGTCGGCAGCATCCCGCTGAACACCTCCACCTCCGTGGCCGTCCGCACCTCCAACAGCCGCCGCGCCGAAGTCATCAATAACTTCGCGCAGATCAAGCACACCAGCATCTTTGAGGCTGTCCAGTTGGGTGCCACTGGTGGCGGAGACAAGCCTGACCGCCACCTGCACGTGATCCAGAAACTGATGTCGGCGCCGGTTGTCGGACCGAACGGAACGCTTGGCGTTATCCAGATCTCGCGCAAGGGAACCGCGGCGCCTTCCTCCGGCCCCGACTTCACCCCGGTCGACCTGCAGAAACTGGTCGCCGTCGCCGCCGCGATTGTGAAATGCTTCAAGTAAGAAGGGCGTTAGGCGTTAGGAAACCCGGGTGAAGACATGGTTTTCCTAACGCCTCAAACCTAGGGCTCAAAAACCTTCACGCATCTCTCTTCGCCCACTCCAGAAATTTCGCAAACGCCTTTCCCCGATGACTCACCTGCGCTTTCTCCTCCGGCGTGAGCTCCGCGAACGTTTTATTTAAGGTAGGGAAGTAGAAAAGCGGGTCGTAGCCGAATCCTCCGCTGCCTCGCGCCTCGAACAACACCCGGCCCACGGCTTTGCCGCGAAACGTGCCCACGATGCGCCCGTCCTTCGCCGCCGCAATTACGCAAACGAACCGTGCCGTCCTCTTTGGTTCGGGAACGCTCGTCAATTCACGCAGCAGTTTCGCGTTGTTGGCCGCGTCGGAACTGTTCTCGCTTCCGTTCTCAACCGCATAGCGCGCGGAGATCACGCCCGGAGCTCCGCCCAGCGCATCCACTTCGAGCCCGGAATCGTCCGCCAAAATCAACTCACCCGAAACCAACCGGCTGTAGTGCCTGGCTTTCTTGCGCGCATTGGATTCGAAGGTCGCTCCGTCTTCTTCAATGCTCGGGAGCTCCGAGAAGTTCGGCAGGGAAGAGATTTCGATTCCCAATGCCTTCGCCGCGCCCGCAAAGTCGCGCAGCTTTCCGGAATTGGAGGTTGCAATGAGAACTCGATGCATCGCAGGGAACTTACAACTAAGAGCTTGCAACTTACAACCGGTTGGCTACCGTTCGTCTTCCAGCGTCCGGTTGTAGTGCCACGCCAGCACCCGGTCGCAGACGCTCGCCGCCGCGTGTCCGCCCGGCGTCATCGCCACCGAGCCGAAGAAGACGTACCGGTACATCAACCATGCCAGGCACATCAGCAATCCGGTCGCGGCTGCCGTCTTGTCCGCGGGAGGTGTGGCGCCCGCCGTGGCGTATGTGATTGCCACGAATACCGCAACCGCCGCGCCCACGACGCCAAGATCGAAGAGCGTCGTCATCCCCTGGTGCAAGATCGGCGACACCTGCACCGGCAGATGGATGCGCGGCCCTCCCGAGGGCAGCGAAATGTCGATCGGCGCCTCGCTCGGTCCCGACGCGCCGTTGCGCTCCAGCCATATCTTGAGCCGCTCCCTCTGCACGGGTGGCATTCCCAGGAAGCGCAGCCCGCATCGTCCCGACGGGTCCGACCACGCCCCCGCCGCCACCGCTTCAAATTCTTCCGTCTCGCCTGGCAACGTGAAGTGCACGGCGAAGGCGCGGCGCGGTTCCAAGGGTTCCAGCGCCTGGATTGCGAGTCCGCCTTCGCTGATGTCGAGCAGCATCGGACGGTCATCCATGCCGTCGATGCGCGCGTAGGCCAGCGTGTCCACCACGCAACGCAGGAAATGCCGCCGCATGCGCATGACCAGCGCTCGCGCCGTGCGCAGGACGCGTCCCGCTTCTTCGTAACTCACCGGCTTGCGCAGGACAAAATTGGCGCCGCTGGAATACACGTCGCGGACTTGCGAGTCGTCGCGAATGATGCCGAGCGCGATCGCGTCGCGGTTGGCGCCCGACTCCCGGATCTTGCGCATCACCGCGCCGTCGGCGTCCATCATGTCGCAATCGATGATGATCGGATCGAAACGCCGGCGGCTCAACACGTCCAGCGCCGTCTCGCGGGCGTCGCAGACTTCCGCATCGATGCCCAGTTCGTTCAGCGTCTCGCGCAGCACGCCGACGGCGTCGGCATCGTTGCACAGCAGTAGGGATTGTGTCGCCATTCCGCGCTAGAGTGACACTTGCGGACGGCGCCGGGAAGTGACAGCCTAGGTGCCAGCGCGGTTTGGCGCAAACGTCCTCCTCCGCTATAATCAACAGGCGCGCGCCCTTAGCTCAGCTGGATAGAGCGTCTGGCTACGAACCAGAAGGCCGGGAGTTCGAATCTCTCAGGGCGCGCCATTTCATCCGCCGCGATTGCCTGAATAGCGTGCGCCCCTAGCTCAACTGGATAGAGCATCAGACTTCGGATCTGAGGGTTGGGGGTTCGAATCCCTCGGGGCGCGCCATTTTCTTTCACCCCAATATCCCCCAGTAGCACTGGATTCCAACCGGCAGTCGTGAGCGCATCTTGCCCTTACCAACCCCGCTGTTGCCACTCGACACCGCCGGGATGCAAAATTTCCTGCCGAGAGGAGTCCTCATGTCCGTCAAACCGATTCCCGATGGCTATCATTCCGTCACGCCCGTCATTATGGTCAACGGCGCTGCCCGCCTTACCGACTTCCTGAAAAACGTTTTCGACGCAAAGGTACTGACGTCGATTCCCGGCCCGAATAACACCGTCGCCCACTCGGAAGTCCAGATTGGCGACTCGCGACTGATGATTGCCGACGCGAATCCCATGTTTCCCGCCCAGCCCAGTTCGTTCTACCTGTACGTCACCGATGTGAATGCGACGTACAAGCGCGCCTTGGCGGCCGGCGCGAAGATCGAGCGTGAGCCAAAGGATCAGTTTTATGGAGACCGCAACGCCAGCGTCATCGACGAATTCGGCAACCGCTGGAGTATGGCCACGCACGTGGAAGACGTTTCGGAAGAGGAAATGAACCGGCGGATGAAGGCAATGGCGAGTTAAGACCTAGAGCCCGGCTATATACGACTCGATCTCCGGATGCGTCCAGTCCACCGGGCCGATGAACTTTCTCCGCACCACGCCCTTGCGGTCGATGATGTAGGTCTCGGGATACTTGAACGTCCCGTACATGCTGCTCGACTTCTGCTCGGGATCGCGCACCGTCAGCAGGTCGACGCCGTGGTCCTTCAGAAACTTCTCGTAGGCATTCTTGTCCACGTCAAGGCTGACGGCAAACACTTTCACTCCCTTGTCCGCGAGTTGCTTCTGCATCAGGACCAATGACGGCATTTCTTCGACGCAGGGCGGGCACCATGTCGCCCAGAAATTCAGCACCACCACCTGTCCTTTCAGGTCGTGTAGCGCGACGGCTTTGTCGTTGCCCTGGATGGAGAAATCGGGTGCGGCTTCGCCCACGCGCGGCGGACGCGTTCCGCTGTAGCACCCCGCCAGCGCCAATAGCGCCAACAGTGCGACGGTCATCTTGCAGTTCACGTTTTTATGATACATCGCGCCCGTGCCTCGACTTCCGGCTCCATTCTGTCCTATCACATCACGGTGTGACAGTGACCCCGGTCACAAGCCCTTTGCCGATTTACAGATTCGTGATTTGCCGATGGACCCGCTTGCAATCGACAATCGTCAATCGACAATCGAAAATGCCTTTCAACACTCCGGAATCTATAATTGCTTCTTGGCCCCCACCGTTTCCATCGTCGTCCCCGCGCGCAACGAGGAGGCCTGCCTCGGCGCCTGCCTGGAATCCCTCCTCGCACAAAAGGGTGCGGACTTCGAAGTGATTGTCGTGGACGACTCCTCCTCCGACCGCACTCGCGCCATCGCCGAATCGTTCTCCGGCGCACGCGTGATCTCGCCTGGTCCGCTGGCCGATGGAAGTTCCGGCAAATGCAATGCTGCCCAAGCGGGCGCCGATGTGGCCGGTGGCGAGTGGCTTCTGTTTACCGACGCCGACACCGTCCATCTTCCCGGTTCGATTGCCCGCACGCTGGCCGAAGCTCGCGAGCACCGCGCTGATCTTCTTTCTTATTCGCCGCAGCAGGAGGTGCACGGTCTGATCGAGCGCGCCCTGATGACGGTCATCTTCGCGGAGCTTGCCGTAACCTACCGCGCGAAGGACGTCAGCGACCCAACTTCCCCCGCCGCCGCTGCCAACGGCCAGTACCTGCTCATCTCTCGCGAAGCCTACAACGCAGTCGGTGGTCACGCCGCCGTTGCGCGCACGCTGCTGGAGGACGTTGCGCTCGCCCAGGCGGTCAAGCGCAGCGGCCGCCGTCTTCGTTTCCGCTACGGTGGCGACATGGTCCGCACGCGCATGTACCGCAACCTGCCCGCGCTGTGGGAAGGATGGACGAAAAACCTGGCGCTCCTCTTTCCGCAGACTGTGCAACTTGCGGCCCGCCGCGGAATCGAATTCCTGTTAACTGCCGCCGGAATCGCAGCCGCCGCTGCCGGCTTGGCTCGGGTGCCCCACCCTGACCGCTTTTGGAAGGGTGGGCCGTCGGGTCTGATTCTTTTATTCGCTGGACTGCTCGTCGCGGTGCCTACGTGAACGCTGTTTCTCCGCCGGGTGCGGAGAGCGCACTTCAGTCTCGCGAGCGAATTGCTTTCGCCGCTCGGCCTGCCGCTGTTCGCGTTACTTTTGCTGCGTTCGCGACTCCATTACCGCTGGTGCAAACGGATAACATGGAAGGGAAGGACGTATATTCAAGAACCGCGAGTACCTTCAGATCGCGAGAAACAGGCTTTGGGCATTAGGCTTTAGCGAATTCGCCGTGACACAATAAACTCGCTAACGCCCAACGCCCAAAGCCAAATAACCGTATGTCGAACTCTAACGGAAACCTCGTTTACCTGACGCGCAAGTGCGAATTCTCCGCCGCGCACTATTACCACAACCCGGAATTCTCGCCGGAGGAAAACCAGCGCATCTTTGGCAAGTGCAACAACCCCCACGGACACGGTCATAATTACACGTTGGAAGTCACGGTGAAGGGCAAGGTGGATCCGCGCTCGGGTTTCGTTGTCGACTTGAAGCAGCTCAAGGAAGTGATGAACCGCGAGGTGCTCGACGCGCTCGACCATCGTCACCTGAACCTCGAGGTCCCCGAGTTCCGCGACCGCATTCCTACGACCGAGAACCTGGCCATCGCCATCTGGCAGCGCTTGCAGCCCAAGCTCAGCGTCGCGCAGCTCCACCGCGTCCGCGTGTATGAAACCGTGGATCTGTTTGTGGATTTTTATGGGGAAGAATAGCGACTTTAGGAGAAACACCGGCTCGTTACTTGGTACTCGTTACTCGCTACTGTTTTCATGAAGGCCCATCTCACAAGACGCTACGGGTTTTCAGCCTCGCACCGGCTCCACAATCCGGAGCTGAGCGATGCCGAGAACGACGCCACCTACGGCAAGTGCAATAACCCGTTCGGGCACGGGCACAATTACGCACTCGAAGTTACGGTCAGCGGTTCCGTCGATCGCGCCACCGGCATGGTTTGCAACCTGGTGGACCTCGACAGCTTCGTGCACGAAAACGTCATCGGGCGGTTTGAACACGTCAACATGAACACGTTGCAGGAATTTGCGGATTGTGTGCCGACCACGGAAAACCTTTGCCAGCAGATTTACGAAATCCTGCATCGCGGCTTCCGCCACGCACATCTGGAAAAGATAAGGTTGGAGGAGACTGCGTCGAATTCATTCGAATATGCCGGTGGCGCGGAGCTGAGGCATTGAACAATCGCCATCGATCATTGACCATCGACTAGCCATGACCAAGAAATCCATCACCGATACGACCTTAACCTCCGCCACCTATGCCGATCTCGTCCGCGAAATGCTCGTACGCCTCGGCGAGGACCCCGATCGCGAAGGTCTGCTCAGCACGCCCGGCCGCGTTCAGCGCGCCATGCAGCACCTTACCAAGGGTTACAACGAAGACCCCGAAGTCATGCTCAAGTCCGCGCTCTTCACCGTGGACTACGACGAGATGGTCATCGTCAAAGAAATCGAGATGTTTTCCCTCTGCGAGCACCACATGCTGCCGTTCTTCGGCAAGGTGCACGTGGCTTACATCCCGAATGGCAAGGTCATCGGTCTGAGCAAGCTGCCGCGCCTGGTCGAGATCTTTTCGCGACGCCTCCAGGTCCAGGAGCGCTTGACCACGCAAATCGCCGAAACCATCCAGCGCGTCATCCAGCCGCAGGGTGTGGGTGTCGTCATCGAGGCGCGCCATCTTTGTATGATGATGCGCGGGGTCGAGAAGCAACACTCAGCGGCCGTGACCTCGGCCATGTTCGGCTGCTTCCGCGATGAGCAGGAAACCCGTCAGGAGTTCCTCTCCCTCATCCGCGGCAAGAGCGGTAACGGTATCGTTTAAGTACTTCATTTCTCCCGTCTCGGGTGAGGGCAGTAGCCGAAACGAAAGGACCGGCTTACTCCTTGTGTGTTTCTTCGTGCCCTTGGTGGTGAATTCTTCTCCCTGGGCCTGGAACCCAGACCCAAAGCCAGAGCTTAAATGGCAATTTCTTGCACTTTCCCGGCGTAAGCATATAATTTCGGCACATTTTCTCATCTGTTAC
>DAISJI010000002.1:3320-26577 GCA_036821585.1 Terriglobales bacterium | reverse complement strand
TCTCGAGTGAGTGATGGTAAAGCGCCAAAGCTGAATTCGGGTTCTTGCGCTTGAACATCTCATTTGCCAGGAGATTGATCGCATCTATGTTGCGCGGTGCAACGCTCATCCCGTGGGCGTAAAGGAGCAGGTCGTTGGTCCAATAGATATTTTGTGCCGCGGTTCCCGCCGCCAGAATTCCGCCCAGCGCGAGTGTGGCGGCCACCGGAAGCCTTGGACCTCCGAAGAGTTCACCCTTGCTGCTCAGCCGGCGTAGCGCTACGGCCGCCATCAGTGCGAACCCGATCGATGGCAGATAGAGATAGCGGTCGTGTACCAGTTCTTCGGGGATGAAAACGTACATGCCGACGATTGCGGGAGCGAGCATGGCCAGCATCCATCCGGCGCCGAACGCTGCCGGACGCGACTGCTTCGCCAGCCAGCCGACGGCGACTGCAAGAACCGCGACGCCCACAATCGGCAAGTAGAAATCCCACAGCCCGGGTCTATCCACGAACGGCGTGTCGTAGAAAACCGAAAGCCCGACCGGCCACACGAGTTGGTGAGTGTAGAACCAGAGCACGCGCGGTAGCGTCAGCAGGATCGATTTCAGCGAGTACGCTTCCGGATGCATGAACCCGAACAGCACCCAGTGGCGAACCAGCAGGTACGCACCCGTAATGACCACGAACGGCGTCACGCGACGGACCCGTGCGGCGAGGCTGTCCTGCCTTGCCAGCAGCCACTCGTAAGCCACCAGCAACGCGGGGACCACGATTGCGGTTTCCTTCGACATCATCGCCAGCGCGTACAGCGCCAGCGCCGCAACCTGCCAGGCAATCCGGTCCCCCGTTGACGAACCCGCATCGCGCGCGCGCATGTACGCCAGGAAACTTCCCAATACGAACAACGCGCATAGCGGGTCGGTCACTCCGGAGATCCACGCCACGGATTCGATGTGCGTCGGATGGACCGCGAAGATCACGGTGCCCATCGATGCGGTCAGGCGGTCCCCGGTGAGACGCCGGAAGAGCAGGTATGCCAGTCCCACCACGGCCATGTGCAGGAGCACGTTGACCAGGTGATAGGCCCAGGGGTGCAGCCCGAACAGGCTGTACTGGATCAGCAGCCAGAGCTCGAAAATCGGCCGGTAGTAGTTCCCTGTCCCCTGCAGCAGCGACTGGTTCCAGACCTGCTCTACGAACAGCCGGGGAGCGTGTTCCCAGGAATGTACCCGTGGATTCGAGACAAGCTGTGGCAGGTCGTCGTACACGAACGCGAACCCGAGGGTGTTGATGTAGGAGACTGCCGCCAGCACCAGCGCCAGTACGACCAGCAACCGGGCGGCGTCTTTCGCAGGGGGGGATGGAGACGGATGCGCCGCTGTTTGCGTAGTTCCAGCCAAATAGGTCTCCCGGGGCCGCGTCGTTGACGACCCGATTGCCAGGTTCTGCGAGTCCCGTTATTGTAGACCGGAACTCACTGCGTTCCCTCGCATGCGTCCGGCCACTTTCCAGACTTGCTTCGCAACTCTATAATTTCGCTTACGCCATGGCTGCCATCGAAATACTCGGGTTGCAGAAGACGTACCTGACCGGCTTCTGGCGTAAGCAGCCGAAGATCGCACTGCACCCGCTGGACCTCACCGTGCCTGACGGCGAAGTCTTCGGCTACCTCGGTCCTAACGGCGCGGGGAAAACCACGACGCTGAAACTCCTGATGGGGCTTATCTCCCCGACCGGAGGGTCCGCCCGAATCCTGGGACAAGACTGGCGCGATCCGCGCGTCAAGGCGCAGATTGGATTTCTCCCCGAACAGCCTTACTTCTACGATTACCTGACCGCTGCCGAGTTGTTGAATTATTACGCCCAACTTTCCGGAGTAGCGGCGGGTGATCGCGGCCGTCGGGTGGAGGCTGCGCTCGAACGCGTCGGTTTGTCCGGGCAGGGTCGCATGCAGTTGCGGAAGTTTTCCAAGGGTATGCTCCAGCGCGTGGGCATCGCCCAGGCCGTCATTCACGATCCCAAGCTGGTGTTTCTCGACGAACCCATGTCGGGCCTGGACCCCATCGGACGCCGCGAAGTCCGCGACCTGATTCAATCCTTGAAGGACGACGGCAAGACCGTTTTCTTTTCCACGCACATTCTGTCCGATGCCGAGGCCCTGTGCGATCGCGTGGCCGTCATCAACGGGGGACAGGTGCGCGGCGTGGGCGTGGTCCAGGACCTGCTCTCGCGCTTCAGCGGCAAGGTGGAAGTGATTTGGGATGGCTCGCTTGCGCTCAGCGCCCTCAGTTCGATGGGATACGAAGTCCACGCCACCGGCGATACGGTACGCGCCACCGTGCCGCAGTTGGAATTGGACGCCGCCATTGACGCCATTCGCCGCGCGCACGGCCGCCTTCTCTCCGTAACTCCGGTGCGCGCTTCGCTCGAAGATTTCTTCCTCGAAAAGCTTGCCGACAACTCTCCTGCCGAGGTGGCCCGATGAACGTTGAGGCGATCAGCGGGCGTGAGCAACGCCACGCGCAGCGCGGGCGAAGCGGGAGCCCGCTGCCGAAATCCCGAGCGGAGCGCGGGACCTGGATTGGAGATTCTCACAAATGCTGAACCGGATCTCCGCCATTTCGTTCAACACCTTTCGCGAGGCGGTGCGCGACCGTGTCCTCTACAACCTGGTTTTTTTCGCCATCCTCATGGTGGGGGCCGCGCTGCTGTTTGGCCAGATTTCCGTCGGCATTCATCTGATCGTCCTGGTAAACCTCGGCCTCACGGCGATTTCAATTTTCGGCGTGGTGATCGCCATCTTCATCGGCATTGGGCTGGTATCGAAGGAAATCGAAAAACGCACGCTCTACACGGTGCTGGCGCGCCCGGTCCGCCGCTGGGAGTTCATCCTGGGAAAGTTCTTCGGGTTGGTCGGCACGCTGGTGGTGAACACCTTCTTTATGGCGCTTGGCTTTTTTGCCGGCGTGCTCTACCTGGCGCACACACTCAGCCGCCAGGACGTTTCCCTGCTTGTTGCGCTCTATTTCATCGTCCTGCAATTCGTCATCGTGACCGCCATCGCATTGCTGTTCTCGTCGTTTTCGTCGCCGCTGCTATCGGCGGTGTTTACCTTTTCCCTTTTCATTATCGGGACCTTTGCCGAGGACCTGCGCTCGTTTGCCGCCATTGCCCAAGGACCCGCGAAATGGATTGCTACCGCCGCGGCGCACCTGGTGCCGAACTTCTCGGCGCTCAACGTGATTTCGTCGGTGGCGCACCATCAGCCGGTGGCCGGGTCGCTGATTGCCTATAACTCGGCGTACGCGCTGCTCTACGCGACGTTCGCGATCGCTGCGGCTGCCCTGATATTCGAATACCGGGACCTGAAATAATGAATTACCGCCGCCAGGTCGCCTGTGCACTTGCAGCCGTGATGCTGGTTTCGCTGGCGGGATCCGTGATCCTGTTGCGCGAAATCGATCGCATGCGGGAGGGGGCAACGCTTGAGGAAGTACTTTACATACCATCTCCTAAAGTATTGAAAGCGATGAGTCTTGGATACACGGGTCTGGCCGCCGACATCTACTGGACCCGGGTCATCCAGTACTTTGGCGAAAAGCATCGCGCCAAGGCGCAGCAATACCAACTCTTGGCGCCGCTGCTAGACATCACCACCACTCTCGACCCTCACCTCATTGTCGCGTTCCAATTCGGTTCCACGTTCCTGGCACAAAAACCGCCCGAGGGAGCGGGACAGCCGGAGAAGGCCGTTGCACTGATCGAGCGCGGCATCCGCGAAAATCCGGACACGTGGCAGCTCTACTACGAGCTTGGGTTTCTTCAATACATGGAACTGCATAATCCGGCGGCGGCGGCGCGGACGTTTGAACGCGGCTCAAAGATTCCACACGCGCATCCTTTCCTCAAGATACTGGCCGCGGCGATGGCACAACACGCCGGCGAACGCGAACTGGCCCGCATGCTCTGGACCACGACCTACGAGACCACCGAAGACGCGATGATCAAGCAAAACGCCTTCAAGCATCTGCGCGCCCTCAAGGTGGACGACGACGTCTTACACCTCGAGCAGATCGTGGACATCTTCAAGACTCGCACTGGCCGGACGCCGCAAAACGTGGCCGAACTGGTGCAGGCCGGCTTGCTGCGCGGGATTTCACTGGACCCGCTCGGGCGCCCGTATAAGATCGTGGACGGACGGGTCGAGGTCGAAGACCGGAACGCGCTTCCCTTTATCACCAAGGGTCTGCCGCCGAATGTGAAATCGGAGTTTCTGCAACTGGACAAGACGGTAGAAAAACAGTAAATCGGCAACGTTGCACCCGAATCGAAAGCATTCTTCATCTATGTCCAGCATGCGTTCTCTGCGCACGATCGCAATCCTCCTGCTCTTCGCCGCCACCGCCCTCGGCCAGAACGACGTCCACAAAATTGCCGGCCGCGTCGACCAGCACTACAACCACATCGAAACGCTACAGGTAAGTTTCAACGAGACTTATCGCGGCGCCGGCGTCATCCGCAACGAATCCGGCACGCTCTTGCTCAAAAAGCCGGGCAAGATGCGCTGGGATTACCTGCAACCACGCCAAAAACTATTCCTCAGCGATGGCAAGACCGCATGGTTCTATGTTCCCGGCGAGCAGCAGGTGCGAAAAGCGTCGGTGAAAACACTGGACGACTTCCGCTCTCCCCTTCGCTATTTGCTCGGGAAAACAAAGCTGGAAAAAGAATTCGACGGCCTCTCACTGGCGCCCGACGCCAAGCCGCTCGAGCCTGGGAATATCGTGCTGCGAGGAGTGCCGAAATCCATGGCCGACCGCATCAACCTGGTGCTGCTGGAGGTCACGCCCGACTCGCACCTGCGCCGCATCGTCATTGAAGAGGGAGACGGCTCTACCACCGAGTTTCAGTTCACCGGCGAAAGGACCAACGCTCCGCTCGCCGACATCCAGTTCCGCTTTACTCCGCCACCGGGAGTCGAAATCATCGAGGCGACGGATATCACCCAGTAATCACTCACACCTGTGACCGCTGCCGTTCCCCCAATTCGTTGCGGCGTTAAAATATTCTCAGCATGTCTCCCCGGTCGATATTTCGCGAAGCATTCAAGGCTCTGACGCGCAACAAGATGCGCAGCACGCTCACCGTGCTGGGCATCATGATCGGCATTGGCGCGGTCATCTGCGTGGTCGCCATCGGACAGGCCGGTTCCGAACAGGTCCAGGAACAGCTCAACAACCTGGGCGAGAATTTCGTCTGGATCGAAGCCGGCTCGCGCGCGCCCAACGGAATACGCACCGGCAGCCACGGTACCAAGACGCTCACCGTGGAGGACTCTTTCGCCATCGGCCGGCAGATCCCGCTGATCAAATCGATAACGCCCAACGTGGATGGCAATGCCGTCGTCGTCTACGGGAATCACAACTGGAGCACCCACTGGCGCGGCGTCTCGCCGGAGTACTTCACGATCAAGCGTTGGCCGGTCGTTCTCGGCGCGCCCTTCACGCAACCCGACGTCGATCGTGCAGCCAACGTCATTGTGATCGGCGACACCGTACGCCAGCAGCTTTTCGCCGCCGAAGATCCCATCGGCAAGGTGATCCGCGTCAACAACAATCCATGCCAGGTGGTAGGAGTCCTGGAAGCCAAAGGTCAGTCCGGATTCGGCCAGGACCAGGACGATACCCTCGTCCTCCCCTACACCATGGGAATGAAGAAGCTGAAGGGAAACAACTGGCTTGACGACATCATGGCCTCGGCCACCTCGCAGGAGTCGGTGAATCCTGCCATCGACCAGATCATCGGCCTGCTGCGCGAGCGTCACCATATCCGGGCCGGACAGGACGACGACTTCAACGTCCGGCGTCCCGACGAGTTCATCCAGGCCCGCCTGGAAGCGAGCCGGACTTTCACCATACTGCTGATCGCGATCGCCAGCGTATCCCTGCTCGTCGGCGGCATCGGGATCATGAACGTGATGCTGGTCTCGGTCACGGAGCGCACGCGCGAGATCGGTATCCGCATGGCTATCGGCGCCACGGAAGGCAGCGTACAGGCGCAGTTCCTCGGCGAGGCGCTGCTGCTCAGCCTGTTTGGCGGACTCATGGGTGTAGCGGTCGGTGTGGGCGGGTCGCTGCTGCTGGGCAAACTGCTGGAGTGGCCGATGTCGATTCCACCGCAGGCCATCGCGGTCGCCGCTCTGTTCGCCAGCGCGGTGGGGGTATTCTTCGGTTTCTATCCGGCGCGGAAGGCTTCCCGGCTCGATCCCATCGAGGCGCTCCGCTTCGAATAGTCTCAATTCATTGATGAAACCTGCTTCCCCCCGCACTTCCGGCGCGTCTTACATCCAGAGTACGAGTGATACACTGGTAAACGGCCGGCCGCCCACCGCGCTGTAAATTAAGCTACTTACATGGCTGACTTTGTCATCAAGATGGCCGATGAGCGGGGCCACGTCCTGCAGAGGATGGAGGCGGGCGCCTCGGTCGGAGAAGTGCGCGATCGCTTCTCGCAACAGGGGTTTCTGGTTTACTGGGTCAAGCGGCGAAGCATGTTTGCCGGCGGCGAAATCCGGCTCCCCCAGCGCAAACGGATCAAGCTCGACGAGTTCCTGGTTTTCAACCAGCAGTTTGTTACCCTCATTCGGGCGGGCCTGCCGATTCTTACCGCCCTCGACTTGCTCAACCGTCGCCAGCGCAACCCGTTCTTTCGCAGCGTGCTGAACAGTGTGTATGACCGCGTGAAGTCGGGCGAGCTGCTCTCCGACGCGTTCGCCGCGCAGAACGTCTTCCCGAAGATTTACACGACCACGCTGCTGGCAGGCGAGAAGTCGGGCAACCTGGAAGAAGTGCTGAACCGCTACATCAGCTTCCAGCGCATGGCGCTGGCGTTCCGCAAGAAGTTGCTGGCGTCGCTGGTGTACCCGGCATTGTTGTTCACTCTTGTGCTCGTCATGCTGACCTTCCTGGCCACCTACGTGATCCCGCAGTTTGCGACGCTGTATGCCGCCATCGGCCGCGCCGATGCCATCCCGCCGACCACCCAAATCCTGCTCGACATGGGTGTGGGCATCCGTCATTACCTGCCCGTAATTGTGCTCGTCCTGGTGGCTCTGGTGGCAGGCGTCTGGCGCTGGCGGGCATCGGAATCAGGCGGCGCCGCCATCGAGCGCGCCCGCTTGCGCATCCCGCTGCTCGGCGAAATCTGGCTGAAGTATCAGGTGGCGGTGTTTGCGCGCATGTTGGCCACGCTGCTTTCGGGCGGATTGTCGCTGGTTCCCTCCCTGGAGACGGCCGGCTCATCCATGCCCAGCCGGTTGATCAAGGCGGGCATCGCAGCGGCGACGGTACGCGTACGCGAGGGACAATCGCTCTCGCACAGCTTGGAAGAAACCAAAACCATGCCGGACCTCGCGGTGGAGATGATCGAGGTCGGCGAATCCACCGGTGCGCTGCCCGCCATGCTGACCAGCGTCGCGGAATTCTATGAAGAAGATGTGCAAATGGCGCTCACTGCCGCCATGTCGCTGATCGAGCCGCTGATCCTGGTGGTCATGGGCGGAATCGTGCTGTTCGTGCTGATTTCGCTCTATATGCCGCTTTTCACGCTCGGAGCGGGAGGCGTGCGCTAACGGACATACGAATGACACGTCAGACCAGCGAACAGCCACAAACTGTCATCCGAGTCGAAGCGCCTGCCCTGAGCGAAGCGAATGGGACCTTTTGTTTTCTGGCAACTGGCAACTGACAACTGACAACTATTTCATGGCTACGAAAAAAAACCCGCTCTTTGTAAACGGTGGCGGCGTCGCCGCGATGCTGTCTCCAGCGGAAGAAGAAGCGCACGCCAAGGACATGGCGCGGCGCTACCGCTGCGAGTTCGTGGACCTGCGCAACTATCCCATCCAGCACGACCTGTTGCGCAAGGTGCCGGTCGAGTTGATGTTCCGCTTCAACTTCGTCCCGCTGGAGGAAGTGGAAGATGGCACGCTGGTCATCGCCATCGCCGATCCCAGCCAGCTCATGATGATCGATGAGGTCGGGCTGCTGCTGCGCCGCCGGGTTCGCACCAAGGTGGCCACGCTCTCGCAGATCACCGACCTGCTCAAGAAGACGGAACAATCGCAGCGCGTCCTGGAAGAAGCCAGCGAAAGTTTCACGCTCGACGTCATCCGCGAAGACGAAAGCGGTGACGACAACCTCTCCATCGAGCGCCTCACCGCCGAGGGCGACAGCCCGGTCATCAAGCTGGTGGACACCACCATCTTCACCGCTCTCAACCGGCGCGCCAGCGACATCCACATCGAAACCCGCGACGATGCAGTGATCATCAAGTACCGCATCGACGGTGTGCTCCAGCAGGCCATGTCGCCCATCGCGCGCGAGCACCATTCGACCATCCTGTCGCGCATCAAGGTCATGAGCGAGCTCGACATCTCCGAGCGCCGCGTGCCCCAGGACGGACGTTTCCGCGTGCGCTACAACAACCGCTTCATCGACTTCCGCGTTTCGATCATGCCGTCGATACACGGTGAAGACGCCGTGCTCCGCGTCCTCGACAAGGAGTCGATGAGCGAAAAGTTCCACAACCTCACGCTCGACGTCGTGGGCTTCGACGACGAGACCCTGCGCCGCTTCCGCCGGTATATCTCCGAGCCCTACGGCATGGTGCTCGTCACCGGACCCACCGGCTCCGGCAAAACGACGACGCTCTACGCCGCGCTCAACGAGATCAAGTCCGACGAGGACAAGCTGATTACCATCGAAGATCCTGTCGAGTACCAGATCCGCGGCGTTACCCAGATCCCGGTGAACGAGAAGAAGGGCCTGACCTTCGCGCGCGGCCTGCGCTCCATCCTGCGCCACGATCCCGACAAGATCATGGTCGGCGAAATCCGCGATACGGAAACCGCGCAGATCGCGATTCAGTCGGCGCTGACCGGACACCTGGTATTTACCACCGTCCACGCCAACAACGTGGTGGACGTGCTGGGACGCTTCCTGAACATGGGCGTCGAGGCCTACAACTTCATCTCGGCGCTGAACTGCATCCTGGCACAGCGCCTCGTGCGCGTCATCTGCACCGCCTGCCGGCACGAAGTCCATTACGACGCGGCCACGCTGGAGGCCGGCGGCCTGAACCTGCAAGAATGGGCAAACCGTCCGTTCTACGAGGGTCAGGGATGCATCGAGTGCTCGGGAACGGGCTTCCGCGGGCGCACCGCGATCAGCGAACTGATGGAACTGAGCGACCGCATTCGCGAGATGATTCTGGGCAAGAAGCCCTCTTCGGAAATCCGCCGCGCCGGCCGCGAAGAAGGAATGAAGTTCCTCCGCGAATCCGCGCTTGATAAAGTAATGAACGGAACCACGACCTTGCGCGAGATCAACAAGGTCACCTTCATCGAAACGATGAGGTAGCGGTGTAGCACCGGCGTCTCGCCGCTCACGCGGGTTTCCGGGGTGGCCCACCCTGGCCGGTTTTGCTAGGGTGGGGAACAGAATTCTTCGGGATTGTCACCCTGAGTGAAGCGAATGAGACCTTTTGTTTTAACTGGTAACTGGCAACTGACAACTGGCAACTGATGACTGCTCTCCACATTCCGCGCATCGCCTGCGAGATCGCGCCCGAGCGCGTGATTGCCGCCCGCGCCAACGAAGCGGGCACTTCGATCGACATACTCTCCACGCGCACGCTGCCCGCGGGCGCGCTGGTGCCAGGTCTGGCTAGCGCCAACGTCGCCAGCCCGGCTGCGGTGCGTGATGCCGTGGCCGACGCTCTCGCAGCCATCAGTGGCCGCGGTCGCGATGTGATCGCCATTCTTCCCGACGCTTCCGTCCGCATCGTGCTGCTGGATTTTGAATCCTTGCCGGAGAAGCGGCAGGACGCCGATCCCGTGGTGCGCTTCCGCCTGAAGAAGTCGCTTCCCTTCGACATCGAAGACGCCGCGCTTTCTTACGACACGCATCGGAGCAATGGTGCCGTGAAAGTAGTTGCCGCGGTAACGCCCATGGCGGTGCGGCAAGAATACGAAGGCATCTTCCGTAGCGCGGGCTACTCACCCGGCGTGGTGGTCCCCTCGATGCTGTCGGCGCTGGGCCCGGTGGATGCGACGGATCCGACGCTCATCCTTAAGGTGGACGCCAACACCACCAGTGTCGCGATCGTACAGAACAACGACCTGCTGCTCTACCGCACGCTCGAGAACGCGCGTGCCGGGACCGTCGCCGCGGAAGCCCTGGCCGACGATATTTATCCGTCGCTCGTGTTTTTCCAGGATACCTACGGCAGCAGCGTCACCAGGATTCTTCTGGCCGGCCTGGCGTCGGCGCGTGAGTTGGGAGCGGCGCTGGAAGCGCAGACCGGAGCGCGCGTCAGCGACCTTGTTTCCAGTTCGCAGGTTGGCACACAAGGTAATCTGCCGGCTTCGCTGGCCGCCTCCGTAGTAGGGGCCTTGCTCGGAGTTTGATGGAACAGAAACGAAATCTCGGAATTGTTGACCGATACTCAGTACTTATTACTTATTACTCATTACTTGCTTTTGCTCGAAACTCGGCACTCGGCACTTGGCACTCCTTTTCATGAGATTCAGAATCAATCTCGCCTCCCAGCCGTACGAGAACGCGCGCCGCTTCTTTACCCAGTGGGGCGTGGCGCTGATCGCGCTGTTCATCGTCTCGGCCTTGCTGGTGTTCGCCGCCGCGAAGTCCTGGCGCGTTTCCCATAGCTTGACGCGCAGTGTCGCGGAAGAGCGCGCCCGGCTCGACAAGCTCAATACGCAGGAGAAGGCCGACCTGGTAATCCTGAACCAGGAACAGAACCGCGACGTGCGCGAGCGTGCCCAGGCCATCAACGCCCTGATCCTGCGCAAGCAATTCTCCTGGACCCGCATCTTCTCCGATCTCGAAAAGATGATGCCGACGCGCCTGCACGTAGTCGCCATCACGCCCCAGCTCACGCCCAGCGACCAGATCCAGATCCGCATGCAGGTGGCCGGCGACTCCCGCGACAAGGCCATCGAACTCGTGCAGAACATGGAGAAGGCGCCCGACTTCCGCGAAGCCCAGATCCTCTCGGAAACAAATGTGCTCAAGGGTACGGCCGGGGACACAGTGATTTTCGAGATCTCCGCCTTGTACGTTCCCAGTGCCGCCGCGGCCATCAGCGAGATGGAAAAGAAAGAACCAACAGCTTCCGAACCGGAAGCGAAGGGCAAGACCGCCGAACCCCGATCACCGGCCACGGATCACGCCTCGCGGAAGGCAGCGGCGCCGAAAGGAGTTCGTCCGTAATGGCGAACCTGCGCGCAGCGCGCCGCAATCTGTACGCCCTCGGGGCCTTCCTGATCGTCGTGGACTTGGCCGCCCTCATCATTCTGCTTTCTCCGGTCGGTACCATGAGCGCCGCCAAACAGGACGAATTCGCCCAGCTTCGGCTGGAGGTGCAGGCAAAGACCCGCACCGTGGTCCCACCCGACCAGGTACAGCGTCGCGTCGAGGAGGCACGCCTGCAAATTTCGCAATTCATCAAGGAACGCGTGCCCTCGCAGGCCTCGCAGTTGAGCATCGAACTCGGGAAGTTGGCCTCGGAAACCGGTGTGCGGCTGGGGAGCGTCCGCTATGAAGAGCTGGAACCCGACATTCCCGGCCTGCGCCGCTATCGCGTGAACGCCACCATCACCGGAGACTACTTGCAGGAAGTCAAGTTCATCAACGCGCTCGAGCGCTCGCAGCATTTCTTTGTCATCGGCAACGTCAATCTCGGCGAGCAACAACAGGGTGCGGTACGTCTCGGACTGAACCTCGACACCTATTTGAGGGAAGCCCAATGAAGCTGGGCGGAGAAAACCGCAACACCGTAATCATCGCGGCGGTATTGGCAGTCATCGCGGCGGGGATGGTGTGGCGCACCTTCTTCAGTGCTGGCGGCGAGGTCATTGCCGGCAAGCCTCCGGCAGCAGCCCAGGTGGCGAGTGGAACCGCCACTGCAGGACCGCCGGCCCGTCGCGTGCGCGCCGGACGTCAAGCTTCCGGAGCGCAGGGCAAAGCGACGGTAACCGCCAGTCTCGATCCCCGCCTGCGCCTGGATTTGCTCAAGGACAGCGAGGAAACCGAGTACAGGGGCGCAGGGCGAAACATCTTCCGCGCCGAGGCGGAGATCGTGATCCCGCCGCCAGTGAAGAACCCGGTAATCACCGAAAACAAGAACCCCTTGCCTCCTCCGGTGAACACACCGCCCCCTCCGCCAACCATCCCCCTGAAGTTCTTCGGCTTCGCCAACCGGCAGGGTGAGCCACGCCTGGTTTTCCTGTTGCAGGGGGAAGACGTGTTCATCGCCAGGGAAGGCGACGTCGTCAACCGCCGCTACAAAGTGGTCAAGATCAATAACAGCTCAGTTGAGATCGAGGACCTGCTCGGCAACAACAAGCAGACCATTCCGCTTACCGCGGGCTAGACGATGGATGGTCAGATGACCAGATGTCCAGATGACCAGATGACGCGATCAGCCGATCACCGGATTCAAAGGAACCGGGCCCGCCGCTTCCAATCCGGTTACATGCTCATGGTGCTGGTTTTCATGATGGCCGTCATGATGCTCGCCCTCATCGCCGTCGCCCCGCGAGTGGCGCAGCAAACCAAGCGGGACCGCGAGGAGGAGATGATCCACCGCGGCGCCCAGTACGCCCGGGCCATCCAGCGCTTCTACCGCAAGTTCGGACGCTACCCGAACACCATCGAGCAACTCGAGAACACCAATAACCTCCGCTTCCTGCGCAAGCGTTATGCCGACCCGATGGTGGAGGACGGCAAGTGGAAGTTCCTGCATCCGGGCGACGTGAAAATAGGCGGTGGCGCCAATGTCGGCACGCCGGTTTCGGCGATGGCGTCCGGGACCCAGCAGCCGACAGGTTTAGCGGGAACGAATCCCGGCACCAGCTTGACCGGCGCCAGTGGCACCTCTCCGCGCTCCACCACGACGACCGGCGGCGCCGCGAATTCGCAAATTGGCGGCTTCATCATTGGCGTCTCCAGCGTGAGCGAAGCGGAGGGGATCCACGCGTTCGACAACAAGGATCATTACAACGAGTGGTACTTCGTTTACGACCCGACCACCGACCGCGGCGCGCTCATCACCGGCCCCTATACGGGCAAGACCTTCGGCAATGCCAGCAGCATCCCCGGCGCGACACCCGCGGGCCAGCAACCCGGCGGCTTCGGCCAGCCTATGGGCGGCCCGACGGGCCCCGGCCGCCCCACCGTCCCGAAACAATAATCTGACACCTATCAATTTGAGCGCCGCAGAGCCTGCCCTGAGCGAAGTCGAAGGGCGCGACAGTTCATAGCCCGGGACGTGAGTCCCGGGTTCTCTAGATCACCCTGGCTCCGAGTCCCGTCAGGGACGGCACATCTACACCAGCAAAAAGCCCCGCGAATTCTCGCGAGGCTTTCCTGAAACTGAAACTCGAAACTGAAACTTCTTACACGCTGAACGACGAACCGCAGCCGCAAGTGCTCTTCACGTTCGGGTTCTCGAACTTGAAGCCCGCGCCTTCCAGGTTCTCGACGTAGTCGACCACGCATCCGTTCAGGTACATGAGCGAAGTCGCGTCCACGTATACCTTCAGGCCGTCGAAGTCGTAGCTTTTGTCCATCAGTCCGGCCGCATTCTCGAACGACATGGAGTAGGAGAAGCCGGAGCACCCGCCGCCCACCACTCCAACCCGCAGCCCAGCGGGCACGGGGGTCTGTTGCCCCATGATTTCCTTCACCTTCGCAATCGCCGTCGGCGTCATGTTGAGGGGTGCGGTTTTGGTCACGGTCGGTGCAGTGGTGGTCGTGGTCGCCATTCTCATCTCCTGAGTAACTTGCTGATATCGATTATACAGCCGCCGGCGTCAGCGTCACATACCCTTGTGATTAGCAAAACGGGTACTTGCTAAGTCTTAGATGTAACAGCACTTTCCCGGGACGCGCCTTTTCGCACCGGTCAAGTACCGCGAAAATAACCTGCTTCCCTTCCGGCGGGAGGTCTATAATTTGCGCCATTAGGCCCTGTACCACGCGCCCGCTGTGGCCGTGGGGTACCTGTAACGGGACCGCAACGAGGTGGCGCATGCCGCTGATGTCCATCCTGCTGATCGTCTGGGGCGTTCTCACCGCTATTCTCGTCATCCTGATCATCTACCGCAGCATGCTGACCATGCGCGAGGACGATCAACTCTTCCTCGACCAGTCCGAGTCCCACATGGAGAAGGAGCAGCAGGAAATCATTGCCCGCGTCCAGAAGGTGACTCTCCCAGTGCAAATTCTGGGCGGCGTTTCCGGACTCCTCATCCTGATCATCGCCGGGATGTGGGTTTACGAGGGCCTGACCCGCGTTCAGTAGCGCCCGCTTCCCTGCTGAAATCATCGGTGGCGGAAGTGTGTCCCCGCACGCCGCAAGCCGCGCGCCTATCTTTCCAGCAGGTCGTCCGGTTTTTCTTCCTTCTGTTCCCTCGCAAAATCGGCGAGTTGCAGTCTCAGGTTGCCGGCGTTGCTGGAGAAACCAAGGCCGGTATCCAAGTCGATGGTGCCGTTGCGAACGAGTTTTTCGATCTCGCCGTCGAAGTACTGCATCCCTTCGAGCGCGCCGTCCCTCATAGCGTCAAGCAGCGACCGGCCCTCGGTCTCGCCCTTCTCCACATAGTCGCGCGTTCGCATCGTGGACTTCAGGACTTCCAGCACCGCGATGCGTCCGCTGCCGTCCTTTTTGGGCAGCAGGCGCTGCGAAATGAAGTAGCGGAAGCTGGCGGCCAGGCGCTGCCGGATCGCATCCTGGTCGGCCATGGGAAACACGCCCACGATGCGCTCCACCGTCTTCGACGCGTCAATCGTGTGCAGCGTGGAGAAAACCAGGTGGCCCGTTTCGGCGGCCGTCAGCGCGATCTCGATCGTTTCCTTGTCGCGCATTTCGCCCACCAGGATTACCTTCGGCGCCTGCCGCAGCGCCGCGCGCAGGGCCAACGCAAAGCTAGGCGTGTCGCTGTGCAGCTCGCGCTGGTGGATCGTTGCCTTCTTGTGCGGATGCATGAACTCCACCGGGTCCTCGATGGTGATGATGTGCTCCGCATAATTGGTGTTGATCATGTCGATGATCGCCGCCAGGGTCGACGACTTGCCCGAACCCGTCGGCCCGGTCACCAGCACGATTCCGTTCTTCAGGTGCGGAATCTCCTTCAGCGCATCGGGAAGGTTCAGGTCCGCGAAGGTCGGAATCTTGGTCGGAATCACGCGCATGACGATGGCATACGTCCCGCGCTGCTTGAATACGTTCACGCGGAAACGCGACTTCCCCGGAATCGCATACGACAAGTCCGCCGATCCTTCGGTCTTCAATTGCTCCATCGCCTGCTTGTTCTGGCCGATCAGGTCGCCGGCGATGCGCGACGTGTCCGTCGGACTCAACGCGGTGACCCCGGCAACAATTACGGGAACCAACTGTCCGCTCAATTCCACCTGCGGCGGACGCCCGGGCGAGAGGATCAAATCGCTGACGTTTTTGCCCATGTTGAGCATCGCTTCAATGATGGCGATCGTCGGCACTACCGGCGCTGCTTGCGGGGCAGCGGCGGCGGGCGCGGCATTTGGAGTCGTGGCCATTCTTCCTCTCAAATCTGTTGTGGACGCAAATTGCAGACCGCGTCTTTAGGTCGGAGTGGCAAAAGCATACCAGTATTCCATCCATCACTCCACCCTTGCGCACGTTTGTTTCCTCGGATATTTGCCAGTGCCGTTAAAATGGATACTGCGTGCGAGAGTGGCGGAATTGGCAGACGCGCTGGACTTAGGATCCAGTGCCCGAGAGGGCGTGGGGGTTCAAATCCCCCCTTTCGCACCAGAAAAACAGCTTCCAGCTTCCAGCTCTCAGCTTCTCGCTGCGCGAGCCCTGTCTTATTCGCAACTCCCAGGCTGCTCTGTGTACCAATCCGGTCCTCCGACCCAATCAGCGGATCGCTGACAGCTGAAAGCTATAATCCTCCCATGCCATTTCCGATGCAGCCCAATATCAAGCTGGTTAACACCCCCCAATATCGTGAGAACTACGCCAACTCCGTGCAGGTGCGCGTCAATGTGTGGGACTTCTTCCTGGTGTTTGGCACGCTTCAGCAGCCCGCCGAGAATGAAGTCGAAGTACACAATTTCCAGGGCGTCTACTTCAGCCCGCAGCAGGCCAAGGCGCTGACGAACATTCTGCGCCAGAACGTCGAGCAGTACGAGAAGACCTTCGGCGAAATCAAGCTCGACCCGGCGGCGGCCGCGACCGGCATCGTCAACTGATATTTTTATGATTGTCATCCAGAGCGAGGACGCCGCAAACAACCAGCACGCGCGGGTTTCGCGTGCAGGTTGCGGCGTCCGAGTCGAAGGACCTTGTGTTTCGTCCGATTTGAAAGACCGCTACTCGCCGAAATGAAGACTCGCGGCGCGCTGTACTCGATCCTGCTGTTCGTCCTGTGCTGGGTCGCCCTCGTCCTTTTGCACTGGCCGCTTCTGCGTCTTCCCTACTTCTGGGACGAAGCCGGCTACTACATCCCCGCTGCCCGTGACATCCTCCTCACCGGTTCCCTTATCCCGACCTCGACGCTCTCCAATGCACATCCGCCTCTGCTGCTTGCCTACCTGGCGCTCGCGTGGAAGGTATTTGGCTACACGCCGCTGGTGACGCGCTGCGCCATGCTGCTGGTAAGCGCCTTCTGCCTGCTCGGCGTATTTCGACTGGCGCGCCGCGTCGCCAACACGGAAGTCGCAATCGGCTCCGTCGCCGCGCTCGCGCTCTATCCCGTTTACTTCGCGCAAAGTTCTCTGGCGCATATGGACCTCGGAGCCGCAGCGTTCATCCTCTGGGGACTTGAGTCTTACATCGCCCAGCGCCGCGCGCCTGCGATCGCCTTTTTCGCCGCTGCCTGCCTGACCAAGGAAACCGCCGTTCTTGCGCCTTTAGCGCTTCTTGTGTGGGAACTGTTGCTGCTGTTGCCGCGCCTCAACGCAATCGTCAATCGACAATCCGCACTCGGCAATGTCGTTCCGATCACCAGGTCTTCCGATGTCCAGATCTCCAGGTCTCCAGATATCCCATTCGTCCGATCTCTAGCCCTGCTCCTTTCCGCGATTCCGCTCGCACTGTGGTTCGCCTTTCACTACACGCGCACTGGGCACGTCTTCGGCAATCCCGAGTTCTTCCGCTACAACCTCGGCGACACGCTTCACCCCGTTCGCGTTCTCGCTGCCCTCGCGCTTCGCCTGTGGCATCTGTTCGGCTACATGAACATGGCCCTGCTCATCGCCGCCACCCTGCTCGCCATGACCCTCCCTCCGCTCTCCGCGCAAATCAAGAATCAAAAATCAGAAATCAAAAATGGTGTTCGTCCCCGTATCTCCATCCCCACCCAACTCGTCTTCTACGTCCTGATCCTTGTCCACATTCTCGCCTTCTCCGTCCTCGGCGGCGCCGTGCTCGCGCGCTACCTGCTCCCCATTTATCCGCTGGTGATCATCCTCGGCGTCTCGACCATGCGCCGGCGCCTCCCCTGGTGGCCGGCTTACCTTGCGATCGTGTGCCTCGCCTTTCTTATCGCGCTCCTGACCGAGCCCCCCTACCGCTTTGCCCCCGAAGACAACCTCGCCTACTCCGATTACATACGCCTGCACCAGTCCGCCGACCGCTTCGTCGCGCGGCATTTCCCGAATTCCACCGTGCTCACCGCCTGGCCGGCCTCGGACGAGCTCACGCGTCCCTGGCTTGGCTACGTCGAGAAGCCCGTTCGCATTCTGCGCATCGAGAATTTTTCGGTCGAGCAAGTCCTCTCCGCCGCCGACGTTCGCGGGCAATACCAGGTCGCCCTGCTTTTTTCGACCAAGGAGGAACCGCGTCTGCTTTTCGATTTCCGCTGGTGGGAACGCCTGCAGGCCCGCTACTTCGGATATCACCGCGACCTCCGCCCCATGGATGCCGCACAACTTCTCGGCGGGCGCGTGGTCTTTGAGCAGCGCCGCGGCGCGCAATGGGTCGGCGTAATTTCCCTGGAAACAATCGAGAACGCAAGTCTGAAGTAGACCCGACGCCGCTATTTGTTTGGGATTTGTGGGCCCCGGCGCCCTCGCCGGGGCGGCGCTCCACCTGCCCTGCATCTTGACGCCTGCGGGCGCCCGCGCCCGCAGGGGACTGGACTTACCCGGTGCAGCCATATTGCAACCATGCGCTGCATCTCTTAGCGGCGCAGGCGCGCCAGTTCATAGCCCGGCACGTCAGTGCCGGGTAACTGCCCAGAAGTATGAAAGTGAGTCCCTCCAGGGACGGCACGTGACGATGCCGCTACGTTTCCGCTAACTTCCTCGCCTTGACGAAGATTTCCCGAAACATCTTTTCCGTCAGCTTGCCCGTCTGTGTGTTCTGGTTCGAAGGGTGATACGACGCCAGCAGCCAGCGTCCATCCGGCATCCTGTAATGCGCCCCATGCCCGAAGACATATTTCTTCTTGCTCGCAATCAATCCGCGCCGCTTCAGATGATTGAGATACGCTTCAAATCCTATCCGTCCCAGGGCCACCACAACTTTCACTCGCCGTAACTGTGGCAACTCGCGATCCAGGAACTTCGAGCAGTTGGCGATCTCCTCTGGCGCCGGCTTGTTGCCCGGAGGCGCGCACCGCACCGCGGCCGTGATGTAAGCGTCCTTGAGCTTGAGCCCGTCATTCACATCGGTCGACTTTCCCTGCGAGGCGAACCCGGTAGCGTGCAGCACCGGATACAGGAAATTCCCCGAGCTGTCGCCGGTGAACATGCGTCCGGTGCGGTTCGAGCCATGCGCTCCCGGCGCCAGCCCCAGCAGCAGGACGCGCGCATTGGGATCGCCGAACCCCGGCACCGGCTTTCCCCAGTATTCCCAATCGCGATAGGCGCGACGCTTCTCCCGCGCAATCGTGGTGCAGTGCTCCACCAGCCGCGGACATCGCCGGCAGGAAATCAGTTCTTCATTGAGTTCAGATAACCAGGAGGGCATCGATTTCAATTCTAACTGCCACTGCCTACCGTTCCTGAAAACACAGTCTGGAGCCTTGAGCCCGGTTTGACGCCCCACTCCCCCGGTCTTATATTCAATTGGAAGGCCTTTTTCGCCTTGAACTTATCTCTAGCGGGGTTTCCTTGACGCGCCGCCTTCGTGCGTCGTGGGGTGCCCTTTAGGCGTGTCCGTGATCCCAACCGAAACCAGCAGCAGCACCCGCCGCGAGATTCAGGTCGAAGTGCCGGCCGACGTCGTCGCCAGCGAAACCGAAAAAGTGGTTCAAAACCTCTCCAAAATGGCCCGCTTGCCTGGCTTCCGCCGTGGCAAGGTTCCGGCCACCGTCATTCGCAGCCGTTTCGCCGAGGAGATCAAGAGCGAAATCGTGGACAAGCTTGTCCCGCGCTACTTCCACCAGGAGACCGACCGCCAGAAGCTGGTGCCGGTTTCCCAGCCGCGGGTGACCGATTTGCACCTCCACGAAGGGGAACCGCTTCGTTTCAAGGCAACGTTCGAAGTTCTCCCTGAAATCGAACTTTCCGGCTACCACGACATTCGGGTCGAGAATCCGGACACCACGGTTTCCGACGAGGAAGTCTCTCAGTCTCTCGAGCAACTGCGCGAACAGCACGCCACTTATACCGAAATCCAGGGCAGTCCGGTGGCCGAAGGCGACTTTGTGCAAGCCGCCTTTACCGGCACGCCGAAGGCCCCGGCAGGTGCCACGGAAGGCGCGGCCGCGGACGACGCCAAGCCGGTTTCCGTGGACGACGTGATGATTGAAGTCGGCGGCAAGAACACGGTGCGCGAGTTCTCCGAAAACCTGCGCGGCGCCAGCGTCGGCGATGTCCGCAAGTTCGAGGTTTCCTATCCGGCCGATTTCAACGACCAGCGCCTCGCCGGCAAGACGTTCGAATACACGGTCACGCTCAAGGCCATCAAGCAGAAACAGTTGCCCGAATTGAACGAAGAGTTCGCCCGGCAATTTGGCGAATTCAAGTCGATCGACGAAGTGAAGGCGAAGATTCGCGAGGGCATGGAACACGAGAAGCGTCACGAAGCGGAGCGCCAGGGTAAGGACAAGCTGATCGAGGAACTCATTCAGCGCAACCAATTTGAGGTGCCCGAGTCACTGGTCGAGCACCAGGTGGACATCCGCCTCGAGCGCGGCCTGCGCGCGCTTGCCGCCCAGGGCATGAAGGCCGAAGACATGCGCAAAATGGACCTCAACCGCCTGCGCGCCGGTCAGCATGATGCCGCCGTTCGGGAAGTGAAGGCTTCCCTGCTCCTGGAACGCATCGCCGACAAGGAAAACATCCAGGTTTCCGATGATGAAATAGATAAGGAAGTGCAGGCGCTGGCCGAGCAATCAGGCCAGACCGCCGACTCGATCCGCGCCCGCCTGACCAAGGATGGCGCCATCGAGCGTATTCGCAACCGCATTCGCAACGACAAGGCCATGGACTTCCTTTATTCGAAGTCCGGGTAAGAGTTTGAGCCCGAAGGGCGGCAGTTCTTAGCCCGGGTCGTTAGCCCCGGGAATGCTGTAGGTTAATGATCGCGTCCCGGTAGGGACGGCACGTTTTGCGAAGGAGCAACATTCAATGCTAGTGCCCATGGTGATCGAACAGACCGGGCGGGGCGAGCGCGCATACGACATCTACTCCAGGCTGCTGCGCGATAACATCATCTTCATCGGCACCCCGATTGACGACAACATCGCGAACCTCATCATCGCGCAACTGCTGTTTCTCGCCGCCGAAGACCCGGAGAAGGACATCCAGCTCTACATCAATTCGCCGGGCGGCTCCATCACCGCCGGCATGGCCATTTACGACACCATGCAATACATCAAGCCCGACGTCATGACCATCTGCATCGGGCAGGCGGCCTCGATGGCCGCGGTGCTGCTCTGCTCGGGCGCGCCCAAGAAACGTTTTGCGCTGCCCAACTCGCGCATCCTGATTCACCAGCCGCACATCATGGGCGGGCTCTCGGGCCAGGCCACCGATATCGACATCCATGCCCGGGAAATCCTGCGCATGCGCGAATTGCTCAACCAGATCATGGCCAAGCACACCGGGCAGCGGCTGGAGAAAGTGGAAAAGGACGTCGAGCGCGATTTCATCATGAATGCCGAGCAGTCCAAGGAATATGGTCTCATTGACGACATCATCTACCGTCCGCGCTAAGATGTATGCATACGCTGTTGCGGGGGACGCGTCCCCTCGTGAACCGACGCGTTGATCGGATCAAGGAGTGACCACGGTGAAACCACGGTCAGGTTCAGAGGACTCGCTCCGCTGCTCGTTCTGCCATAAGTCGCAGGACGCAGTCGCCAAGCTGATCTCTTCCCCCAGCGACTATCCCCGCGCCTATATCTGCGACGAGTGCGTCGCGGTTTGCAACTCCATCCTCGAAGATGACCGTTCCGAAACCCACACCGCCGCCGCCCCCGACCACCTCCCCAAGCCCCACGAGGTCAAGGCTTTCCTCGACCAGTACGTGATCGGCCAGGAGCAGACCAAGAAGAAACTTGCCGTCGCCGTTTACAATCATTACAAGCGGATCCACATGAACCGGCAGCGCAACTCCGAGGTTGAGCTGTCGAAGTCGAACATCCTGTTGATTGGGCCGACGGGGACGGGGAAGACGCTGCTGGCGCAGACGCTGGCCAAGATGCTGGATGTTCCTTTCGCGATTGTGGACGCGACGACGCTGACCGAAGCCGGATATGTGGGTGAAGACGTAGAAAACATCGTGCTGAAGCTGCTCCAGTCGGCAGACGGCGATGTGGGACGCGCACAGACCGGCATCATCTACATCGACGAAGTGGACAAGATCGGCCGCAAGGACGAGAACCCGTCCATCACGCGCGACGTCAGCGGCGAAGGCGTGCAGCAGGCCCTGCTGAAGATACTGGAAGGAACGGTGGCGAACGTGCCGCCCCAGGGAGGACGCAAGCACCCGCACCAGGAGTTCACACCGGTCGACACCACCAACATTCTGTTTATCGTGGGCGGCGCATTCGTCGGCCTCGAAAAGATCATCGGCCGCCGCGTTGGTAAAAAGAGCCTTGGCTTCAAGACCGGCCAGACCCTGGAATCGACGACCCCGAACCGGCGCGACACGGCCATGCTGCAAAAGACCGAACCGCAGGACCTGATCAAATACGGCCTCATCCCCGAATTTGTCGGCCGTCTGCCCGTGGTCGGGGTGCTGGACGACCTGGACGAGTCCGCGCTGGTCGAAATCCTCACCCGACCGCGCAACGCCATCACCAAGCAGTACCAGCGCCTGTTTGAGTTCGAAAACGTCCACCTGAAGTTCAGCGACGACGCGCTGCGGGCGATCGCGCGCGAGGCCATGGCCCGCAAGGTCGGCGCGCGCGGGCTGCGCATGATCCTGGAAGAGCTCATGCTCGACCTGATGTACCACCTGCCCGCGCAAAAACGCGTCAAGGAATTCGAGATCACCAGTGAAATGGTGGAGAAACGCGACATCGCGCTGGCCGTCATGGAAAAACAGGCGAGCTGACGATCAACCTATCCGCAGCAAGAAAACGGCGGGCCGAGAGCCCGCCGTTCAGCTTTTTGTTCCTGTTCCTCTTGTCAGTTTCCCAGCTTCGTGCCATCATCGCCGCGCGCGTAATCAAGCGAGACGAATGACGATTTCGATCCAAACCCGCCATGCCGACAACATTGCCATCCTGGTGATGTCGGGCCGCCTGACGATTGGCGACTCGGTGGCTGCCCTGCACGACGCAGTGGAAGAGCGCTTCGCCGCCGGCGATAAGAACATCGTGCTCGACATGCGCGAGGTTTCTTACGTCGATTCCACCGGCCTCGGCACCCTCGTCACTTCCCTGACCTGCGCGCGCAACCACGGCGGTACCCTCCGCCTGGCGAACGTCCAACCACGCATCCAGGACCTGCTCGACGTCTCCAAGCTCTACATGGTCTTCCAGATCGTCGAACTGGCTTCCATGAAGATCGGCGACTAGCTCCCTCGACACCGCGAATGGCCTGATTACCGCATAGCGGAGTTCTTTCCCCACCGCGTATCCTGTCCTCCAACGTGTGCTGGTTAATGATTTCCTTATCTGCGGCATTGGCCAGATCGTCGAGTACCTGCGTAGGAACGGCATCGTTCCGCCCATGACGCAGCAATGTGGTCTGAAAGTGCGTTGAAGCAAGCGGCCATCGGGCGTGGTATCCTTAACCCAACATATTCAT
>DAISJI010000002.1:0-3220 GCA_036821585.1 Terriglobales bacterium | reverse complement strand
AGTGCGTTGAAGCAAGCGGCCATCGGGCGTGGTATCCTTAACCCAACATATTCATCCCGGTTTATCGTCATCCGATAGGAGCACTGATGGCTGGAAGCTCACGTACATCCTTCACAAAACGGCAGAAGGAGCGCGCCCGCCAGGAAAAACAGGCGGAAAAGGCCCAGAAACGGGCGCAGCGCAAGCAGGAACCCCGTGATACCGCCGCCGTCCAGCCCGCGGGCGAGATCGTGATTGCCCACGACGAGGACGGTCAGCCGCTCCCACTCGACTTCCATGACTTCGAGTCGTAACCCCCTCTCCATCCAGGGGCGTGAGCGAATCACAACGGACTGTGATATACTTCAAATCGACGCTATGGCTGCGGTGTGCTGTGGTGCGATGGTCCGATCTTAAGATCTGATTCCCGCCCTTTCCGCTTTCCGTTTCTCTAGCTAAATTCCCTAGACTTTAGTGGCTGAGCTGTACTGCGAATCGCATTCTGAACGTGTGCGAGTCGCCCACTTCAGAAAAGACGATTCGATTGATGAAGTTCATTGAACTGCCCCTGTCTGCTGGGCTCCAGCAGAAACTTGCCCAATCCCAATTCACAACCATGACTCCGGTCCAGGCTGCGGCAATTCCGCAGGCGATGGCCGGCAAAGACGTGCTGGCCACCGCGCAAACCGGTACCGGCAAGACCCTCGCCTTCCTTATCCCCATCGTCGAGCGGATGCTGCAAAGCACCTCGCGAAACGTGGAGGTGCTGATCCTGGTGCCGACGCGCGAACTTGCCATGCAGGTGCGCGAGCAGTATGAAGCCATCCGCGGCAAGCTGCCGCAAGCGGCGCTGGTAATCGGCGGACTCTCCGAGCGCCCGCAGATCGACGCCCTGCGCGCCGGCACGCGCATCGTCGTGGCTACCCCCGGACGTCTCGAGGATTTCCTCGGACGCCGCCTGATTTCGCTCAGTAATGTGCGCACGCTCGTTCTCGACGAATCCGATCGCATGCTCGATATGGGTTTCCTGCCCTCGATCCGGCGCATCGTCGGCGCGCTGCCCAAGGCCCGCCAGACGCTTTGCTTCTCGGCAACTTTGGAAGCTTCCGTCGCCGCGCTGGTCAACGATTACATGCGTAACCCCGAGCGCGTCGAGGTAGGCTCCGCCAGCAAACCGGCCGAGTCGGTGGACTTGCAGGCGTTTGAAGTGACGATGGCGGAGAAGCCGGAGGTTCTGCGCCAGCTTCTCACCGAGGAAAAGGGCCAGACGCTGATCTTCGCCCGCACCAAGCGCGGCACCGAACGACTGGCCAAGAGCTTGGTGCGCGACGGATTCTCGGCCGCCATGATTCACGGCGACCGTACCCAGTCGCAGCGCACCGGCGCCCTGACTGGCTTCCAGGAAGGCAAAGTCCAGATCCTGGTCGCCACCGACGTCGCCTCGCGCGGCATTCACGTGGACGACATCGCGCACGTCATTAACTATGACCTGCCGACGCTGGCCGAGGACCTTATCCACCGCGTCGGGCGCACCGGACGCGCTGGACTGCGCGGACGCGCTTCCATGCTCGTCTGCGGCGCTGAAACGGCAGAACTTCGCCGCATCGAGCGCGCGCTGAAACTGACCATTGTTCGTAAACGGATGGACAAAGGCCAGATGCGGGAAGTGAAGAACACCCTGAGCTCGCGCACGCTGTCGCGCCTGCCCGGCGAAATCTTCTCGTAAACGTTATCCATAAGCACGAAAGGGAGGGCCTATGCCCTCCTTTTTTGCTTCTGCGCTGTATGACCTATTCTGAAGGTTCGCTGAGAGTGAAGTTGACCGTGACTTGGGTTTCGACCTCCACCGGCTCCCCATTTAGAAAATACGGTTTGTATTGCCACTGCTTGGCACAGTCGATGGCCGACTGAATCAAGATTGGATGCCCGCTGACCACTCGTATCTCCTGGATCGACCCACCGCGCCCAATCCTCACCTGCAGTATCACCGAGCCTTGGATGCGCGCCTGCCGTGCAATCGGCGGATACACAGGCGCTACTTTTCGCGTCAGCAGACTCTCCGCCACGCCGGTTGAAACCCGGATTCGCATGGAGGTCGTCGCCGGCGCTCCATTATCTGCGGCAGCAATCGCAGCGGGAAATTTGTCCGCCGTCAGTTGGAATTCCCAAACCGTGCGTGCCGACGTGTCGATCAACGCCATCGCCCTGGGTTTGGTCTCCGAAGCAAATGTCAGCACGTGCGCCAAGCCGCGCGAGAACGGCGATGCCGACGCAAAGTGCGGCGGAATGACGAATTTCCCCGAGCGATCGATGTAGCCCCATTTCTTATCTACCGCCATCGGCGCCAGACCTCCAGAGAAAACGTAGCCGCGTGCCGGCGGCGACAGGTCGAACTGCGGCGCAATCACTATTTCTCCGGTCTTGTCGGCGAAGCCGACCTTGCCGTCGACGATGACCATAAGGCGGTCTTCCGAAAAATACGCTCCAGCATCGGTGAACGCAGTGGGATGAATCTGTCCGTCGGTGGTGATGAAAACCACCTTGCCATCTCGTTTCGCAACGGCGATTCCGTCCTGAAATGAGTAGCCGCCCTCAAACTGGGGAGCAAGAAAGTATTTCCCCGTATGGTCGATGTATCCGATCTTGCCGCTCTTGCCGCCGTTGCGCACCGCCGCATAGCCGCCCGTGAACGGCCACGCCCAGTCGAATTTCGCGGGGATGGCGAATTCTCCCGTCCGGTCCACGTATCCATACAGTAGACGCGGGCTGGTTACATTCTCATCACCGGGAGCAGGCACCGACATGGGCGAAAGTCCTTCGAAGAACATCAGCCGCTGCTTGAACTTCTCCGGCACGACGAGCGTTCCCGTCCTATCGATCGCGCCAAAACGAAATCCGCCGCCGGCATCCCGGTGTCCGACGTTGGCCAGCCCGCCGATGAACATGTCGGCAATATCGAACTGCGGTGCGATGGCAAGTTTCCCCGTCTCGTCGATGTAGCCCCACTTCCCTTCCACCATCACCGGCGCGAGCCCCTCGCTGAACTCGCCGCCGCCGGCGAACTGCGCTGGGACCACCCACTGCCCCGCGCCGTTCATGTACCCAGTCTTGCTGCCATCGACGACGCGCGTCAAACGCTCGGAGGGCTGCGTTACGGGAAGTTGCGCCAGCGCGCATTGCAAGGCGAGAACAACAAGTAGGATTATTCGCTTGTGCATGATTGCACCTCGCAGGAATCTTG
>DAISJI010000001.1:27156-28848 GCA_036821585.1 Terriglobales bacterium | reverse complement strand
CTTCGCTCGGGATGACAGCCCTGTCTCTTCGTTCGCGGCAAAACAGTTCTATTTTACCGGCGCATACACCTGCACCATGAACGATCCGGGTTTGATGCTCGGACGCCGCTGTCCTTCCGCCGGAGGCCCTAACTCCGCCGTCGCCGTATAGACCTTGTGCGACTTCGGGTCCACTGCCATGGTGCGGGCGCCCCGCTGGGTGGGCGCGTTCTCCATCACTTCCCACTTCCCGTCCTTGCCCTGGCGCACGACCGTGAGGGTTCCATCGCCGCCGTTGGATGCGAATGCGTACCTCAGACCGGAATCGAAGCCGGCGCCGTCTGTGCCCGCACCGGTCGGCAGCATCTGCTCGACCTTGCCGGTCTGCGAATTCACGATTGCCATCTGCTTATTGCCGCAAACCGAGAACAAGTGATGCGTCTTCTCGTCGATCGCCAGGCCACTCGGCTCTTCGCATCCTTCAAGCTTCCATTTCCCGGTCGCCTGCCAGGTTTTCGAATCGATCACGCCGATCTCGCCGGTGTCTTCCACGTTGACATAAACGTGGCCAGGGTCGCTGGTCGCCGCTTCCAGCTTGCCGCCCAGCGGTATGGTCGCCACCACCTTCTGCGCTGCGGGATCGATCACCGTAACATCCTTGCTGCGCCCATTCATTACGATTACCTGCTTTGAGTATGGGTCGTACAGGATGGCGTCCGGGCCCTCCCCTACCTTGATGTCCTGCTTCGGCGTCAATGTCTTCAGGTCGAATACGGTCACCGTTCCGGCGCGGCCGTTGGTGCTGAAGCCAAGTCCTTTGTCGGTGACCACCGCCACGCCGTGCGCGCCCTGCGCCGGAATGGAGCCGATCTTCTTGCCGGATTGCGTATCCACCACTTCAATCGCGGTGCCGTGTGCCACGTAGACGCGATTGGCTGCCGGATCCACGGTGACGTAATCCCAGCCTCCGTCCCCCCCGATCTCCCACTTCGCAACTTGTTTGTACAGGCTCGGTGCGGTTTGCCCGACTGCCAGGCAGGCCAGGAACAGCAGCGCAATCGCTCGTAATACGACTTTCATTCCGATCTCCTCCGATGGGCGCCCATGATAACGCGCCGCCCTAGATTGGAGGCGTAAAGATATGTGAATTCGGCGGCAGCTCGCGCCTGCTAGGATTTTGCCATGTCCTACCGCGGGCGCATCGCACCGTCGCCGACCGGATACCTCCATCTGGGTCACGCCCGCACTTTCTGGACAGCCTACGAGCGAGCCATCGCCGCCGGCGGCACCCTGGTTTTTCGCAACGAAGATCTGGATCCCCAGCGCTCGCGCCCGGAATTCGCCGCCGCCATGTTCGACGACCTGCGCTGGCTCGGCATTCGCTGGCAAGAGGGCCCCGACATTGGCGGACCCTTCGCACCTTACGTTCAAAGCGAGCGCCGTGCTCGTTACCTTCATGTCTGGCGTGAACTGCTCAACCGCGGACTGCTCTATCCCTGCTCCTGCTCGCGCAAGGACCTGGCCGGGGCCGCACAGGCGCCGCATGAGTCCCAGCAAGATCCCAACGACGAACCCATCTACAACGGCCGCTGCCGGAACCAGACGCTTGCCGCAAGCGATCCAGCCGGGGTTACCTGGCGCTTCCGCGTACCCGATGGCGTCACTGTTCGTTTCACTGACCTGGCCGCCGGCACCCAGGAGTACACCGCCGGG
>DAISJI010000001.1:12656-27056 GCA_036821585.1 Terriglobales bacterium | reverse complement strand
CGTCACTGTTCGTTTCACTGACCTGGCCGCCGGCACCCAGGAGTACACCGCCGGGGTGGACTTCGGGGATTTCGTGGTCTGGCGCCGCGACGACGTTCCTGCCTACCAACTCGCGGTCGTCGCCGACGATATCGATATGGGGATAACCGAGGTCGTTCGCGGCGGCGACCTGCTCAAATCGACTGCACGGCAGCTACTGATTTATCAATCCCTTGGAACAATGCCGCCAGCTTTCTATCACTGCCCTTTGTTCACCGATCCCTCCGGGATTCGCCTCGCCAAACGACATGATTCGCTCAGCCTGCGCCAGCTCCGCCAATCGGGTCTATCTCCCGAAAAGGTCCGCCGCCTATGGACGCAAACGCCGGTATCTATCTAGGTGTTTTTTCTCTGCTCCGGACGGCAACTCAGCACCGGGATGGCGGCATCGACTTAAGTATGGCCAGCGGAGTGAAAGCCCGGTTCCTCATTCCAGGACGCCTCTATCGCGACCTGGACGGATCGATCATTCACTTGGTCGCAGTCGATCGCGAAGTTTGCAGTTGGGTCGCTGCCTCCGACGCCGAGGAGAACCGGCAGGTCACGCATTGCGAAAACTTCCGCCGCCGATTCCGCACCTTCGACGACGATGAACTCGAAACGAAGGCTGCGGCATAGCTTCGCCCCTCCCCCCAATGGAGCAACAAGAACGGCGACCCTCACGGGCCGCCGCTTTGGTAAGTAATAACAGCCGGAAACGTCGCTACTTCTTGCCCGGTTCCCCTCCCAATACTCCCAGTTGATAAAACAGGAAACTGTACTCATCCGTCAGATCGTCAATCTGTTTCAGCACCGCTCCTCCGCCCGAGTGTCCCGCGCGCGTGTCGTAATGCAGCATCACCGGATAATCCGAACCCGTAGACGCCTGCACCAGCGCCGCCATCTTTCTCGCGTGCAACGGCGCGACGCGCGTGTCCGAATCGCCGGTCACGAACATGATCGCCGGATACTTCGTCCCCGGTTTCACGTTGTTATACGGCGAATACGCTTTCAGCCACCGGAACTGCTCCGCGTTTTCCGACGACCCGTACTCCGATACCCAGAACCTTGCGACCAGGAAATTCTGGTAGCGCAGCATGTCCAGCAGTGGATACCCGCAGATCACCGCGCGGAACAGGTCTGGGCGCTGCGTGAACGCCGCCCCGACCAGCAGTCCGCCGTTCGATGCGCCTTCGATCGCCAGCTTCCGCGGATTGGTGTACTTGTTGGCAATCAGCCACTCCGCCGCGCCGATGAAGTCATCGAACACGTTTTGCTTGTTGGCCAGCATGCCCGACTTGTGCCACTTTTCGCCGTATTCGCCGCCACCACGCAGGTTCGGCACCGCCCAAACTCCGCCCTTGAGCGCCCACAGCGCCGCCATTGCCGAGAAGCCCGGCGTCTCGCTGATGCGGAAACCTCCGTACCCGGTCAGCAGGGTCGGACGTGCACCATCCAACTTTGTTCCCTTCTTGTACACAAGGAACATCGGGATCCTGGTTTTGTCCTTGGACTCGAAGAACACCTGCTTGGTCTCGATCTGGTCGGTCGCGATGGGCACGCTGATCTTCGCCCACACATCCTGTTTGCCGGTCGCGACCGAGTAGCGGTAGATCGTCGCCGGCGAGGAGTAGGAATTGAAACGATAGAAGGCTTCATCGTCCTCCCAGCGGCCGCCGATTCCGGCCGCCCCGATCGCCGGCAGCTTCACCTCGCGCACGAACTTGCCGTCCGGATCGAATACCTTGATGTGCGTCACCACGTCCTGCAGGTAGCTGACGAACAGCTTGCCGCCGATCGCCGACACGCCCTGGATCGGGTACTCGCTTTCCGGCACCACCACTTTCCAGTTCGCCCGCGCCGGGTTCTTCAGGTCGGCGACGAGGATCTTTCCATTCGGCGCCTCCCAGTTCGTTTGGATGAAAATCTTGTTCCCGGCAAAATCGACCCCAAAAACTGCCTTGATGTCATTCACTACCGGGGTGATCGCCCCGTTGTTCTTCACATCCTGGAAGTACAGCTCGGTCTGTTCGGCGGCGCTGCCGTGCGACACCGAGTAGATCAGGTACTGGCCATCCGTCGAGAGTTCTACCCCGACGAATTCGGCCGGGCCGAATTGGCTGCCGAACAGCTCCTTGTCGTTCTTTGGGTCGGTCCCGATCACGTGGTAGTACGCGCGCGGCCCCACCTTGTTCGTGTACTTCGTGTAATAGAACGCCTTGTCGTCGGGCGTGATCTGGAATCCACCGTAACGCGCCGTGGGGAAAACATCCGCCAGCGGCTTCCTTGTATCCACGTCGAGGAGGGTGACCTGAACTTCATCGGCGCCGCCCTTGCGCAGCCCGTAGGCCAACAGTTTCCCATCGTCCGACAGGCCCATCGTCGCCGCGGAAACGCTGCCATCCGGTGTCATCGGGTTCGGGTCCACCAGCACCGTGTCCACGCCCTTTTCGCGCACGTAAATGACGCTCAGGTTCTGATCGGCCTTGCGGCGCGTGAAGAAGTAGCGGTCTCCGCGGTGCGCGGGCGAGCCGATGGTGTCAATGCGCAGCAGGCTGGAAATCTGCTTCTTCAGATCGTCGCGGCCGGGATACCGGTCGATGATCGAGTGCGTGTATGCATTCTGCTCATCGATCCACTTACGCGTCTCGGGGCTCTCCTGGTCTTCCAACCACCGGTACGGATCGCTGATCGTGACCCCGTGCAGGGTCTCGGTAAACGCAACCTTCTTAGTCTCAGGTGGCTTGGGCGCCGTTGTTTCATTGGCGCTGCCCGCCCACAGCGCCGTGATGGACAACAGCAAAATACCTACGAAAAACGATGTGCGTGACTTCCACTGCCGCATGAATGCCCTCCTGGTGGATACGGAAGCGGCATGATACCCCAGCAAAATGTTTTTATGAACCGCGTACTTAGCGTTTTCTTCGTCATCCCCGGTGTCCCTCGTGGCAGAGCTTTTTCAATCATTCATCGGCAAGCGGAACTGTCTTTCGGTCGCGGTATACTTCCACCATGCCCTGCGCCGAACTTCAACGCTTGCGCGAAGACGCCACCACGCTCAAGCACCGCATGAATGACCAGCGCCGCAAGGCCCGCGCCAAGGCGGCCGATGCTCGCACCGGCCGCATCTCCGGCAAGAGCGAGATGGTCCCTTTCCTCCAACGCAAGCTTCTCCGCCTGTCCGAGAAGATCGAGCACCACATGGCCAAGCACAAGTGCCAGGAATAGCGCACAACCAATCACGCGTCTCCATCAACGAATATCAAGACACATGTCGCTGATCATCCGTTCTTCCGATATCCACGCCGCCGGCTGCCATACCACCGCGCCCATCGCCAAGGGCGCGCGCATCATCGCGTACGCCGGCGATCGCGTTTCCAATGAGGAAGGCAACCGCCTTTACAAGGACAAGGACTACACCTATCTCTTCGCGCTGGACGGCGGCACCCACATGGTGGACGGCTACGGCATGGCCATGTACATCAATCACTCCTGCGACCCCAACTGCGAGACGGTCGAGACCGACGGCCGCATATGGATCAACGCCCTGCGCAACATCAAGGCCGGCGAGGAACTCACCTACGACTACAACCTCTTCGACGGGGAAGGCGATGCGCCCTGTAGCTGCGGTGCGCACAAATGCCGCGGCACCATGTATTCCAGGGACGAGGTCCGCAAGCTCAAGAGGGAAGCCAGGAAGAAAGCCAGGAAGGAAAAAATGGCTGCTCGCAAGCAAGCCGTGCGGGAAAAGACGCTCGCCCGCCGCCAGGCCGCCGCCGAACGGAGGGCTGCCCGCAAGAGAGCGCTGCTGGAAAAGCGCGCCTGGGCCAAAGCGCACCGTTCCGCTGCTTCCCGGCGCAAGAAGGCCGCCTGAAAACACGATGGCCCAGGCGTAGCCGTCCAGGCCATTCAGAAATCAGAAATCCAGAAATTTCTTACGCGGTTGCGCGCTGCGGGAACGATTTTGCCGCCTGTACGTCGTTGTCGAACACTTCGAAGACGGTCAGCAGCTTCGTCACCTGTAGCAATTCGCCAACGCGATTGGTCAGGTTCGCCAGCTTGATCACCCCGCCCGCACTCCGCGCCGACGTGTACAGTCCCACCAGCGTGCCCAGCCCTCCGCTGTCGATGTAATTCACTTCGGCCAGGTTGATCACGATCTGGTTATTGCTCTTCAGTTGTTCTTTCACAAACTCGCGCAGCGCAATCGTTTCATCGCCAAATACGATCCGTCCGTGGCAATCCACAATCGTGGCGCCCTCAATCACGCGCGCTCCAAGTTTCAGGGTCATACACACCTCCACCGGGCCGCACCGCCCCGCGCACTGGCGTTGCGGCGTCTTCGGAACCGCCAAAGCCTATTCCGGAGTGCAAATGATTGCAAGTGCCCATCTGAAATCGAGATTGGTAGCCCACCTTCGAGCTCTTAACTGATATGTCAACTACCGGATACTCCTTTTCTCGCGACGGAACTCGCTACTCGGCGCCGGCTGGATATAATCGAGTCAGAAATGGCTTATCAAGTTCTCGCGCGCAAATACCGGCCCCAGCGCTTCTCCGACGTGATCGGGCAGGACCACGTCACGCGCACTCTTCAGAACGCCATCGAGCAGGGGCGCATTGCACACGGCTATATCTTCAGCGGACACCGCGGCATCGGTAAAACCACGATCGCCCGAATCCTGGCCATGGCGCTGAATTGCCGCTCCCAGGACCATCCCATCACCGAGCCTTGCGGCGTCTGCGAATCCTGCACTGAGATTCGCGCCGGTAATGCCGTGGACGTCATCGAGATTGACGCGGCCACCAACCGCGGCATCGACGAAGTCCGCGAACTCCGCGAGGCGACGCGCTACCGGCCGGCGCGCGACCGCTTCAAAATCTGGATCCTTGACGAAGCCCATCAGATCACCGACGCCGCCTTCAACGCGCTGCTCAAGACGCTGGAGGAGCCACCCGCGCACGTGATCTTCATGATGGCCACCACGCAGCCGGAAGACATTCCGCAAACCATCCGCTCGCGCTGCCAGCACTTCAGCTTTCACGCCGTCCGCTTTACCGAGATCGTCGAGCAACTTCGCAGCATCGCGCACCAGGAAGGCATCGACGCCGACCACAATGCTCTCGCCATGCTTGCCGAAGCCGGCGACGGCTCCATGCGCGACGCGCTCTCCATCATGGACCAGGCCATCGCCTGCTGCGGCCAGAAGCTGACCGGCGAACTCGTCCGCGGACTGGTCGGCGCGGTTGCTGCGGAGATCCTGGAAGAAATGATGAACGCCGTCGCCAGCAATTCCAGCGACGACGTTCTGCGCCAGGTCGACCGCCTGCTCACCGAGGGCCACAACCCGGCACACTTCGCGCGCCAGTTGGTGCGCTTCCTCCGCAACGCGCTGGTGGCAAAAGTTGGCGGCGCCGACTCGCACCTGCTCCAGATCTCCGACGACGAGCGCGCCCGCGTCGGCCGCGTCGCCGAGCTTTTCAGCGAAGAGGACCTCGCGCGCTTCCTGCAAATCATGCTGCGCACGCACGGCGAGCTCGGCTACAAGCAGGAGCAGCGCTTTCACCTCGAACTCGGCCTGCTGAAGTTGGTGCACGCTCAGCGTCTGCTGCCGCTCGAGCAGTTACTCAGCGACACGGTTCCGTCTTCCGCGGGAGCGGCTGCCATCGGTCGGTCGGCGCCTGCGCCACGTTCCACCAGCGCTTCCCTTCCGACGCGCGATGCAGCCCGCAGCAGTGCGTCGTCGAGCGCTGCACCACGGCCATCGCCATTCGAGTCCGACCGTTCGCGCAAGACCACCAGTGCACCTGCGTGGGACAATCCGCGCACCCCTAAGGCAGAGGCAGCTTTGCCAACGATCGCCGCGGTTGCCGTCGAAGCCCCGCCCGGCGTCTCGCAGCCGGACAGCGGATCGTCCGAAGAGAGGCTGCAGACCGCCGTTCTTGGAGCACTGGAGAGCGCTGGAGTTCGTCTACAGGTGTTTTCAATCGAGGTCCACGGTGGCGAACTCGTCCTACAACTCGGGGTCGTGCCGAGCCTGCTCGCTTCCGCTCTCAAGCCGCAGGTCCAGCAGCTGGTCACGCAGGCTGCGAGCCAGGCGCTCGGACGTCCGCTCAAGCTCAAGCTCGCGCCGAAACCCGCCCAGGTCATGCCGGCGAACGGAAACCCTGCACCGCGCGCGGCCTCGGGCCCGGGCGCAAAGTCACGCGCGGCGGAGGACCCCGTGGTCAAGCGCATGCAGGAAAAATTCGGCGCACAAATTCGGACTGTGATCGATTACCGTGACAAACGCTAAGCTGGGTTTTCCCGGCGACTAACGACTAGAGACCAGCGACTTATGGGCGAATTCAATCCAAAGCAGCTTCAGGAACTCTTGCAGCAGGCGCAGAAGCAGGCACGCGACCTGCAGGCCAGGATGCTGCAAACCGTCGTCGAAGCTTCGGCCGGCGGCGGAAGCGTCACCGTAAAAATGACCGGCGCCAAGCAGGTCATCAGCGTCACCATCGATCCCGATGCGGCCAACGACGTCGAGATGCTCCAGGACCTGGTCACTGCCGCATTCAACGCCGCCGCGAAAAAGGTGGACGAGCAGATGCAATCGTCGCTGGGCGGTATGCTCGGCGGTTTAGGCGGGATGCTCTAATGTCAAAATTCGCGGAGCCCATGTCGCGCCTGATCGACGAACTCAAGAAGCTGCCTGGCATCGGCAGCAAGAACGCGCAACGGCTCGCCTTCCACATCCTGCGCTCGACCGACGATGACGCCGAAGCCCTCGCTTTGGCGGTGCGCGAGGTCAAGGCCAAGCTGCACCTGTGTTCGGTGTGCAACAACATCACCGACGTCGATCCCTGCGTGTATTGCTCCAGTCCCACGCGCAACCAGCGGCTGATCTGCGTTGTGGAAGAGCCGACAAATATCGCTGCCGTCGAAAAAACACGCCACTTCAATGGCGTCTACCACGTCCTTCACGGATCGCTTTCGCCGCTGCACGGTGTCGGTCCGGAGCATCTGCGGATTTCCAACCTGCTGAAGCGGCTCGAAGATGGCCATACCGACGAAGTGATCATCGCCACCAATCCGACGGTGGAGGGCGAAGCGACGGCGACCTACCTGTCGCAGCAGATCAAGCCGTTGGGGGTACGCGTGACCCGCATCGCCACCGGCCTCCCTGCCGGCAGCGACATCGAATACGCCGACGAAATCACGATGCTGAAGGCGATGGAAGGCCGGCGCGAGCTTTAGTCCAAGGGACAGAAGCTGCTCATGGATATGCAAGACATTGTCACTTTGGCCTAGGAACGCCCTGGAATGGAAATTCTACAGTGACAGAAATTAGCTTTATTATCAGTAGTTTACATCGCCAACCATAAAGAAACTCATCATTAACTACTTGGCAACAATCGTGCTTCAACAGACGTTACGGCGTGCGCATGCGCCGGAAGTATTGGGCGGCCAGCCGGCATAACGCCACTAGACCGACCGCTCCGCCGACCCCGTGTAATCGCACTCGGCCGGCACTGAGAGAACCGGGCGAACCAGCCCGGTTTTTCTTTGTCTTGCGGCTTCCCCGGCGCGCCGGTTTTTTCGCGATGAGGCGTCTTATCCCCTCAATTTTGCCAGCAAATCCTGTGGGTGGGCCGGTTTGGCCAGGATCTCGAATTCGTGTCCCTGGGCGCGAGCGGACTCGAGCAGGTCGGCAGTGGCGGCCTGTCCGGAGAAAAGCAGTATCTTGCAGCCGGGCAGAAACTTGCGAATGTTGATCGCCGCCTCGATGCCGTTCATGTCGGGCATGATGACGTCGCTGATAATCAGGTCAGGCTTGGTGCTGCGGGCGCGCTCCACGGCGGCTGTGCCTGTATAAACCGCGGACGCGTCGAAGCCGTTCTGGTTCAGAATGATAGCCAGTGTGTCGGCAATCACTCGCTCGTCGTCGACCACCAGGATCTTCGGTCTGCTCATGCCGGACATCTCTGCTCCCCCCGCCTGGATGCGGGACTGCTAGCTGGTATTCGACAGCGGCGCGCTCGGGAATTATAGCAATCCCGATGCTTAGGCTGAGTGGGGTGCCCTGCATCGGACTTCCCGGCACATGCTACCCGCTGCATGGGATACTGGCGCGTCACGTCTCATGCGTTCAGCCGCTCGTCTTGCGCCTTGAGCCTTAGGCCTGATTGCAGTAGGCTTTGCACACCGCGTTTCCCGCTGGAGGACCGCAAGATGTCAGCACCGGCCACAAGTCCGCACACTGCCGCGCCTTCCCTTCTCTACGTGCAGGGGGCGGAGCAGCGGACAATCGAGTTGGAGCACACGCCGTTCACCATCGGCCGCAAGACGGATAAAGACCTGGTGATCGCGGACTCACGGGTTTCGCGCGACCACGCGCAGATCGTCAGCGAAAACGGGGGCTACTGGTTGGTGGACCAGAGAAGCCGGCACGGGACGTACGTCAACGGCATCAAGCGCGACCGGCACAATTTGCAGAAGAACGACCGGGTGGACTTTGGGGCCAGGGACGGGGCGTACATCGTATTCAGCCCGGACCATGCACAGTCCAGCGCGGCCGCCGAGTTCCTGAGCCAGATTTCGATGCTTCCGGTTTCAGCGGGCAGCTCCGACCTGGAGAAGCTGCGTCTGTTCCTGGAAGCGGCGCGCAAGCTGAACACGACCGGCGTGCTGAGCGATGTGCTCATCACGTTGCTGGATTCGACGCTTCGCCTCACCAAGGCGGAACGCGGCTACGTCTTCCTGCGTGACGATGCCGGCAAGCTGCAACTGGCGGCGGGTCGCAACGCGCATGGCGAGGTGCTCACCGACGACAGCTCCATTTCAAGGTCGATTCTGGATGATGCGGCAACCAAAGCGTCGGAGTTCCTGGTCAGCGATACGAGTTCGTCCAGTGACCTGGCGGCGAGGAACAGCATCATCGCCTACGATCTGCGCACGGTGATCGCGATCCCGTTGCGCAGGACGGCGACGCAGGTGCAATCCTCGACGGATACCGCCGATGGGCCCGGGGCCCAGATCCGCGGCGTGCTCTACCTGGACAGCAGGTTCGCCTCGCGGGACATCTCCGCGGTCAGCCACGACATTCTGCGGGCGATCGCGACCGAAGCGGCCGCGCTGGTGGAAAACGCCCGGCTGGTACAGGCGGAAGAAGCGTCGAAGCGCTATCAGCAGGAGCTGTCCATCGCGGCGTCCATCCAGCAGTTGCTGATGGCGGTCAGCCTCCCGGATGTGCCCTTCGCCACCATTCAGGCGAACAATATTGCGTGCAAAGATGTCGGAGGAGATTTCTTCGACGTCGTGATGACCGAGCACGGGCTGGCGGTGCTGGTGACGGACGTGTCGGGCAAAGGAATTTCGGCGGCGCTGCTGGCGTCGATTTTGCAAGGCATGATCTATTCACAACTGGTGGCGAATGTGCCGCTGCACGAGATCGTGTCGGCGGCGAACGCGTTTTTGTGCCGCAAAGTGGCGGGACAGAAGTACGCGACGCTGTTCCTGTGCCGCGTGGATAAGGACGGCGAAATGGAATACCTGAACTGCGGACACGTGCCTCCGGTGCTGGTGAATCGCGATGGAGTGGTGCGTCCGACGAATTGCAACCTGCCGGTGGGCTTGCTGGCCGACGCGCAGTACGCCAGCGAAAAGGTGAGGCTCGCGCCGTCGGAGAAGCTGATCATCGTCACTGACGGAGTCACCGAGGCCGAGAACGCGAATGGGGACTTCTTCGGCGATGAAGGGCTGGAGAAAGCCGCGCATTCGGAAACGCCGTTCGACAGCATATTCGCCGCGGTGAAGGACTTCTGCGGTGAGACGCCGCTGAACGACGATTGCACCATCGTGGAGTTGACGTTTAAGGGTGCATAGCGCAAGCGTTCGTCAGTCTCGCCTGGCAATTCAATGAAAACCAAAGAAGAGGTCACGACGCTGTCGCTGACTGAAGCCGGGGCCAGGCTGCATGCCGGGCAAGTCACAAGTGTTGAACTGACGCAGGCGTGCCTGGAGCGGATTCGGCGACTCGATCCGGAGATCAATTCATTTCTCACGCTCACCGCCGAAAGTGCGTTGGAACAGGCGCGGGCGGCGGATTCGGAGCTGCGCGCGGGAAAGTCGCGCGGACCTCTGCATGGAATTCCCATCGCGCTCAAGGACCTGATTGACGTCGCGGGCGTCAAGACCACGGCTGGGAGCGCGCTCTTTGCCGGCAATATTGCGCGTGCGGATGCGGAGGTCACGCGGCGTCTGCGTGCGGCAGGCGCGGTGCTGCTGGGGAAACTTAACCTGCACGAATTCGCGTACGGCGGCAGTGGCGTGATTTCGCACTACGGTCCGGTGAAAAATCCGGTCAACCAGCGGCACATCACGGGAGGATCGTCGTCCGGCTCGGCGGCGGCGCTGGCGGCCGGGTTCTGCTACGGCGCTCTCGGCACCGATACGGCGGGATCCATAAGGTTGCCGGCTTCGTGCTGCGGAATTGTAGGATTCAAACCGACCTTCGGCGCAGTGAGTACCGAGGGCGTGGTGGAGTTGTCGCGTTCCTACGATCACGTGGGACCGATGGCGCGAACGGTGGCCGATGCCGGCAGGATCTGGGAGGTCATCAGAAAGACATCCAGCCCCATCGGCGGCGAGGGCAGCCGGACACAAAAGTTTCGTCTTGGTGTTCTGCGCCAGTTCTTCTTTGACGAACTGGACGCGGATGTGGCCGAGGCGATGGAGCGGGCGATTTCGCGGCTGCGGAGCAAGTGCGAGATCAAGGATGTCGAGTTCCCGGTGGATGCGGACCGCACCGTCCAGATGCGGGAATCGTGGATGTACCACGAAAAGTGGGTGAAGGCGTCGCCGGAAAAATACGACCCGCAAACGCTCAAGAGAATTCAGCGTGGCGCCGGGGTCAGCGACCAGGAATACCGCGACCGGTTGGCGGAGCTGCGCAAGATACGCGGCGCAGTCCGGGAGATGTTCGAGCGGGCGGGAGTAGACGTCGTAGTTACGCCGACCTCGCCAATTCCGGCGCCCAGCTTCGCCGACGTCATGGGCGATCCACAGACGCTCCGTGCGCGCGAACTGGTTATGCTGCGGAACACGCGCCCCTTCAATGTCTGGGGAACGCCGGCGATATCAGTCCCTTGCGGCTTGACCCGCGATGGATTGCCGATCGGAATTCAGTTTGCCGCCGCACCGGGCGACGATCCCCTGCTGCTGCGATTTGCTCGCGACTTCGAACGGCTCTAAATGTAAAACGCAACTTTTACATTTCTTTAACGTCTGTTCATTGTGTTCATCAGCCGGTTTGACTAGGCTAGCCGCCAGGAAGGGAGTTCCCTCCCCGATGTCACGCAGTCGAATCCGTATTCTCCTCCTCTTCGCGATCTTGATTCCCGGTGCAGCTTTGGCGCAGGTCTCGCCAGGCGCGACGCAATACTATCCGCAGCAGCGCCAGCGACCGGCACTGACGGGCACCATTACGGTCACGGGTGTAGTGGTGAACGCGGTAACGGGCGAGCCGATTTCGCGCGCACTTATCCAACTGCAGGGCATGGTGCAGCGCGCCGCGCTCACCGACTCCGACGGTAAATTCCAGTTCGACAACCTGCCGGAGACGCAGGCCATGCTGACGGCGCAAAAACCGGGCTATTACAGTGACCTGGAGCTGCGGCAGGGCGCGGGACAAATAAAACCAACCGCCATCACCGCCAACATGGGTTCGGTGACCGTCAAACTTACTCCCGCGGGTGTGGTCACGGGACGAGTCACGACAGCGGATGGTGAGCCGGTGGAGTCCGTACGCGTGCGCCTGAAGATGCGCACCATCCAGAACGGCCGCAGGCAATGGACCGAGCGAAGCGGCGCCAGTACCGACGATGATGGCGCCTTCCGCATCGGCAACGTGCAGCCCGGAACCTACTACATGTACACCGACGGCGCAGCGCGCATGATCAGCGCCAGCGACGAGGCCATCGCGCCGGCATATTATCCCGGCGTCGGCGACATTTCGGGAGCGTCGCCGCTGGAGGTACGGCCGGGGACAACAACGGTTGCCGACCTCACACTGCGCAAGGAGAAGGCATACCGGGTGACGGGCGTTGTCACCGGATTGCAGCAAGGCCAGGGCGCAAACGTGCAGTTGCTGAACTCCGGCGGCGAGCAGGTGCCGGTGCAGGGCACGGTCAATCCGGGCGCGAACACCTTCGAGGTCCGTCGCGTGCCGGCGGGATCGTACATACTCAAAATAATGGCCCAGCAGAGAGTAACTCCCGGCATGATCGGACCGTTTGTCAGAGGCATGATGGGTCCGGGAGGGGCCAGCATGCCGCAAACTTACACCGGCAGCGTACCCATCAACGTGAGCGGCGATTTGAGTGGTGTGACGGTGGCGGTACAGTCTTCCGCCACGATTCCCGTGGTCGTGCGTACCGATTTCACAAACAAACAGACCGAAGCGGAAGGTGCGCTTTTCATGTCAACTGGTGGATCTCCGCGGCGCTTCCAGCAATATGTAATGTTGCACCTGATTCGCACCGATGGTCAGCAGGGCGATAACTTCGCACAGATGGTTGGCGCGCCAGACAATATGTCGCTCGCCATCCAGAACATCGAACCCGGCCGGTACCGGGTTGAGTTCATGCAGATGGGCAGCAATATCTATGTGCACTCGGCGGCCTATGGCACCACCGATATCCTGCGCGATGAATTGGTGGTGAGCGGCGGAGATTCGCAACCGATCAATGTGGTGGTGCGCGACGATAGCGCGTCGCTATCGGGGACCGTGAATTGTGGTGATGTTCAGTGCTGGGTCCTGGTGGCGCCGGACGGAAACGCGGCGACGCAGCCACGGATGACGTACGTCAATCCGCAGGGCACCTTCCAACAAACGGGGCTGGCGCCGGGGTCCTATCGGGTGTACGCCTTCGACCGGATGGACGGCATCGAGTTCACGAATCCGGAGGCGATGAAAGCCTATGGCGCGCGGGCGGAAACGGTCGTGCTGTCGGCGGGCCAGAAGGCGCAAGTGAATGTGGAATTGACCAAGGTGGCGGACCAATGAAACACACCCAGCTTTTCGGTTTGACGTTGCTGCTGGTAGCACTCGCCGGAACTTGCAGCGCGCGGCAGCAACCCAGGTCATCTCGGACGGCCGCCGGTTCCTACCAGGTCAACGGCACGGTGGTGCACGCGCTGACAGGAGAGCCGCTGGCAGGAGTAACCGTAGTGCTCTCGCCTAATGTGGATCTGTCACGGCAGCGCGGAACCGACCGCACGGAAGATGAGTCGCGGCCGGCGGAAATCCGTCCTGTGATCAGCGGCAAGGATGGGAGCTTTGCATTCACCGGCCTGAAGACGGGCAAGTATTCGCTGTCAGCGGCAAAGCGCGGTTTCTCGCAGCAGGGTTACGAGCAGCATGAGCAGTTCGCGACGGCGATTGTGGCCGGTCCGGACAAGGATTCTGCCAACCTGGTGTTTCGCCTGCAACCGGACGCATCGATTGGCGGCCGAATCGTGGACGAGCACAATGAATCGGTGGCGAACGCGCAAGTGACGTTGTACCGCGAAGGCATGCAAAACGGGCGCCGCGGCATCTACCGCATGCAGCAGGTGCAATCGTCCGACGAAGGCATGTACCGATTCGCCCACGTGCGTCCCGGGAAGTTCTACGTCGCGGTGTCGGCCACGCCGTGGTACGCACAATACGGCGGCAATCGCCAGAGAATGGGTTTCCGCGCCGACGGTGGCGGACCGGCCGCGCCGCCAGCGGAAGATGGCAGCTCGGCGCTGGACCTGGCGTTTCCCGTGACGTTCTATCCGGGAGTGACGGAATCGGCGCGAGCGGAGGCCATCGAGTTAAAGCCGGGCCAGCGCGAAAATGCCGATTTCGCCTTGATGGCCGTGCCTTCGTTGCACGTGCGGGTGAATACCGCGACCAGCGAGCCCCAGCAATTCGTGACCGCGACCCTCATGCAGGAAGTCTTCGACAGCCCCGGCCCACGCGGTCGGAACATGAGCTTTAGCCAGGGCGTCACTGAAATCTCGGGAATCACACCCGGCCATTACATTCTCCAACTGCATTCCAATGCTCCTAACCGGGCGCCGACGCCGGCCGTGGTACGCGAGATCGACATCAGCGGCAACATGGAATTGAATGCCGGCGATTTTCCCACGGGCGTGAACGTGACTGGAAGCCTGCGCTTCGACGGGCCGGCGCCGTCAGAACCGGCGCGCCTGGTGCTGCGCCGTCGCACTTTCCAGGGGCCGCTGCCATTACAGGTGAACGCGAAGGGCGAAATCTCCAGTGAGCAACCGGTGCTGCCCGACACTTATGACGTCGCGTTTCCGGTGAACGGGTACCAGATTAGCCAGATCAGCGTGAACGGCGCCAA
>DAISJI010000001.1:10268-12556 GCA_036821585.1 Terriglobales bacterium | reverse complement strand
TCGCGTTTCCGGTGAACGGGTACCAGATTAGCCAGATCAGCGTGAACGGCGCCAAGTTGAAAGGGCAGTCAGTACAGATCGGCGCCAGCGACGTTCGGCTGACCGTGGTGGTGGCAAAGTCCTCCGGAAGATTGGAAGGTATCGCGCTGAAGGACGGAAAGCCCTTGGCGGGCGCCATGGTGGTGCTGGTACCGGAGGACATGGAGAGGCCGCTGCTCTACCGCCGCGACCAGAGCGACAGCGACGGTTCATTCCTCATGTCGGCCGTGACTCCCGGCAGGTACACGCTGCTCGCCATCGAGAACGGCTGGGAACTGGAGTGGTCGAAGCCGGTAGTACTGAAGCAATATCTTGGGTCGGGGGAAACGGTGCAGGTGGCGCTGGATGGGAAGTACCAGGTCAACGTAAAGGTGCAGTAAGACGGCAGCGTCGGCCCATCGGACGCCGGCGTTACGGAAAAGCAGGGACTATGCTCGAGTTTGAAAGCGTGCGGCTGGAGTTCCCGAGCGACGCGAATATCGTGGTCGGACAGACCCACTTTATCAAGAGCGTCGAAGACATTTACGAAGCCGTGGTCAATTCAGTCCCGCAGGCGAAATTCGGCGTCGCCTTTAACGAAGCCTCCGGCCCCTGCCTCATCCGCGCCGAAGGCAACGACGAAGAGTTGAAACAGACGGCGGTCCGTATGGCGCAGGCGGTGGGTGCGGGACACACGTTCTATGTCGTGGTACGGCAGGCATTCCCCATCAACCTGACAAATGCCATCCAGAACGTGCCCGAGGTTTGCTGCATTTTCTGCGCGACCTCCAACCCGGTGCAGGTGATCGTGGCGAAGTCCGAGCAGGGCCGCGGGATCATGGGCGTCATCGACGGAAGTTCGCCCCAGGGCGTCGAGGGACCGCAGGAGGTCGAGGCGCGGCACGGGTTCCTTCGCCAGATTGGGTATAAGCGATAGGGCGTCTCGTCGAGCTGTTTGGCCGTTCAATTCCGCCCTGCATGCGTCAGACAAGGCTCGCGTCCACCCATTCGGGATGCATGCAATTTGTTATAATCGTAGGGCCTCAGAATGAATCGGGCCGCTCTCTACCCCTCCGGCCCGGTGTGCTCGTCGTGCGCGATGGGCCTGATCAGGCGCAGTGCGGAAGTGGTGGAACTGGCAGACACACCATCTTGAGGGGGTGGCGCCGAAAGGCGTGGGGGTTCAAATCCCCCCTTCCGCACCATCTTTGAGTTCGGTCAGGAATCGCAGAAAATGATCTATCTGGTTACGACTATTCACATTATCGTTTGTTTCTTTCTCATCATCGTGGTCCTGCTGCAGCACGGCAAGAGCGGCGATATCGCGGCCGCTTTTGGTGGCATGGGCAGCCAGACTGCTTTCGGCCCGCGCGGTGCGGCCACCGTGTTGAGCAAGGCGACGACATGGGCGGCCATCATGTTCATGCTGACGTCCATCACGCTGTCGATTTTTGCCGCGCGCCGGCCGAGCTCGTCGTCGGTATTGCAGGGCGCCCCAACACAGAAATCACAGCCGGCGCCGGAGAAGGCCCCGGTCAACCTGCCGTCCTCCGACCCCACTTCACCGACACCGCCGAAGCGGTAGCGATCAGCTTTCAATCTTCCAGTAAGGTTCCCAATCGGGAGCCTTTGCTGTTTAGCAAAACCTTCGAGTACTTTAAGCTGATAGTTGAAAGCTTGTTTCCGATGATCCACGAAATATTCCCGGTTGGGCCGCTGCAGTGCAATTGCTCCGTCGTCGGCGATGAGAAGTCGCGCGAGGCGATGGTGATCGATCCCGGCGACAACATCGACCAGATCATGGCCATCGTCGAGCGCCACGGCCTGACGGTGAAACAGATCGTGGTGACGCACGCGCACATCGACCACGTTGGCGGAGCGATGAAGCTGAAGCAGCGCACCGGTGCGCCCATCCTGCTCAACCAGAACGACGACATGCTGCTCAAGATGCTCGACGTGCAGGCGGCGTGGGTGGGCATGCGATCGCCGGGAAAGGTCACGATTGACCAGAGTGTGGGCGACGCCGACCGGCTGAAAGTCGGGGCCATTGAAGCGACGGTGATGCACACTCCCGGACACACTGAAGGAAGCGTCTGCCTCTACTTCCCTGCCCAGCAGAAACTGATTGCGGGCGACACACTGTTCGCCGGAAGCATTGGCCGGACCGACCTGCCGGGCGGCTCGATGGAAAAGATCCTGCAATCGCTGCACACCAAGGTGCTGGCGCTGCCGGACGAGACGATCGTCGTGCCGGGACACGGTAAGTTAAC
>DAISJI010000001.1:8930-10168 GCA_036821585.1 Terriglobales bacterium | reverse complement strand
CTAAATCCCGGCCAGCGCGTACTCCAGGTCGGAGATGATGTCCTCCACGTCCTCGATGCCGACCGAGATGCGGACCATGCCGTCGGTGAGGCCGATGGCGCGGCGTCCTTTTTCGCCCAGCGCGGCGTGCGTCATGGTGGCGGGATGGGAGATGAGTGTCTCCACGCCGCCCAGCGATTCGCCCAGCGAGAGTGTTCCCTTGGCCCGTTTCAACATGCGCTTGGCGTTGCCGAGCGAGCCGGTCTCGAAGGTAATCATCGAGCCGAAGCCCGACATCTGGCGCCGCGCGAGCTCGTGTTGCGGGTGATCCAGCAGTCCCGGATAGAAGACTTTCTTGATTTTCTTGTGTCCATCGAGGTAGTCGGCGATGGTGCGGCCGTTCTCGTCGTGCTGGCGCATACGAACCGACAGGGTCTTCACGCCGCGCAACACCAGCCAGCACTCAAACGGCGACATGATCGCGCCGGCAGACTTCTGGATGAAGGCAAGCTGGTCCGCCTGTTCCTGCGTGGTGCATATCACGACCCCGCCCAGCCCGTCGCTGTGGCCGTTGAGGAACTTCGTGGTCGAATGGACCACCATATCCGCGCCCAGTGCGATCGGGTGCTGGAAGTAGGGCGACATGAACGTGTTGTCCACGATCAATTCCGCCCTGCGGCGGTGCGCAACGTCGGCGATGGCCCGGATGTCGCTGATCGTCATCAGCGGGTTCGTCGGCGTCTCCACGTACAGGTACTTCGTGTTCTTGCGCATCGCCTTCTCGACGGCGCGTGTGTCGGAGGTATCGACGTAGGTGAATTCCAGGCCGTAATTGCTGAGGATCTGGTTGAACAGGCGTGGCACGCCGCCGTAAACGTTATGCGAACAGACGAGGTGGTCGCCCGCTTTCATCATGGTGCAGATGGCATTCACCGCCGCCATGCCACTGGCGAATACCCGCGACGCCATCCCGCCCTCTACCGCCGCCAGCGACTCCTGCAATCGGTCGCGCGTCGGGTTGGTGACACGGGCGTATTCGTATCCCAGCCGCGGCTTGCCGAGCTCGTCCTGGACATAGGTCGAGGTCGCATAAATCGGAACGCTGACCGCCCCGGTGAGAGGCTCGGGATATTGTCCGGCGTGAACGCAGGTGGTGGAGAAACCGCGAGAATCTTTCTTCGCCATAAATGCCTCAGGATTTTCAGATAGAAGTCAGGTCGTTGGTGCGGCAGATATCCGACAATTTCCAATTACAAATT
>DAISJI010000001.1:2450-8830 GCA_036821585.1 Terriglobales bacterium | reverse complement strand
AGGGTCCTTCAAAAATATTCTTCGATAGATACCGCTCGGCCGAGTCCGGGATGACAGTGACGACCTTCTTCCCCGCTCCCAGCTCCTTCGCCACCTCGCATGCAGCGTGGACAGCGGCGCCACCGCTCGATCCGGAGAAAACTCCTTCTTCGCGCGCCAGGCGCCGGACCATTTCAAAAGCAGGCTCGTCATTCACGGTAATGACCCGGTCGCATAACTCCATATCGGCGGTCTTGGGAATGAAGCTTGATCCAATGCCTTCGACCTTGTGATCGCCCGGCTCTCCGCCGCCATAAATCGATCCCTGTGACTCGACCAAATATGCTTTGCACTTCGGGTTCTTTTCTTTCAAGTAGCGCGCGACGCCGCTGAAAGTTCCGCCCGTGCCCGCACCCAGGACGATTGCGTCCACCTGGCCACCCATCTGGTCCCAGATTTCCCGCCCCGTGGTTTCGTAGTGATAGTCGGGGTTGGCGCGGTTTTCGAATTGGCCCGCCATGAAGCTGTCCGGAATCTTCGCGGCCAGCTCCTGGGCGCGCTTGATGGCGCCGACCATGCCTTCGTCGTCGGGCGTACGAATCACCTCCGCGCCCAGCGCCTGCATCAGGACGACTTTTTCCTTCGCGAACTTCTGCGGAATGCAGACGATGACGCGGTATCCCCGGTTGACGCCGATCAGCGCCAGTCCGATACCGGTATTACCAGCCGTGGCTTCGAGAATCGTCGCGCCCGGCTTCAGGCGGCCTTCCGCTTCCGCGCGTTTGATGATGCCGACTGCGGCGCGGTCCTTGATGCTGCCGCCCGGATTCAGGAACTCGAGTTTGACGTAAACGTCGGCCGCGCCCGCCGGTGGAATGCGGCGCAGGTGGAGGATGGGCGTTCCGCCGACCAACTCGGTCACGTCCTCGGCGACATGCAGGCGAGAATCTGGGAGCGTCATTGCTGGCACTCGACAGGTTAAGAGAGTGGGCGGCGAAGGTCAATGGCATGCGCTTGGGATAGTGACCCTGGTCCCCCGCGGCAACGATCACACACTACGGCCCTATTGCGCTACCGGCCACGATTCGCCAGAGAGGTCATAGAAGGAGGTCAGGTCGGCATGTCCGGCCAGGGTCTCGCGTTCCTTGCCCTGGACGAGGATCTTCACGCGCCCGATGCCTTGAACGTTGGCGGCCAGGGTTCGCGCCACGGAAGCAACCGTGAGTTCCTCGACGAGGATGCCGGAGCGGTGGCCGTCGGCGAATTCCACATTGGTGTCCACGACCGCGATGTTTGGCTTCACCAGGAACACGGCTTCCACATCGGCGCCGGTGGCAAGCGGATGGTTGGAGCTTTTCTCGAGGTAGGCGGAAATAAGTGCGCGCAAGACCTGGCGGGCGCGTTCAGCGGGGTCGTCGGGTAGCGCGATGCTGGTGACCTGCCTGTGCAGCATGCCGTCGTTGTCGTCGGCGAGGTAGAGTGTGACTTGCTCCGCCTTGCCGCTGACCGGAGGCTCGACCGGACGCGTATCGGCGGCGCGTACCGGCAGTTGTTCGGCCCTGCGCTTGAGGCGAAGGGCGTAGTAACCCATGATGGCCACGGTCGCGAGCAGGATCAACAGCGCGATCTTGGTTCGCCGGTTCACTTCCGGACCTCCAGCGTATTGCGCGCCGCCACGATGCCCGCGGCGACGGCAGCGCATAGGTCTTGCTGATATGGCGCGGCTGCCAGCGACGCAATTCCATCCTTACCCGGCAGGAACTCTATCGCCACCGCTGCACTGGTGACGTGGCTGAGCGGCCGCAGTTGGGCGGGGGCTTCCGCATGCTGGATTTCGCGCTTGCTCAGTTCGGCCGCGATGCTCCCGGACAGCGCACTGCTTTCTTCGAGATAGGAGGCCTGTGCTGTCTCCCACGGAAGCATTGCTCCCGGCTTGAGCGTGGTGTCGGCGAGACGCGCGGTGTATACGCGAACGCCTCGCCCGAGATTTCCTGCGTGAACGCTGACAAAGACAGTGGCGCGGGCGGTATTGGCCGAGATGGCCCGCTGGTCGAGTGAGATGGCGGTATCGCCGTCGCGCAGTAGGATCGACGAGACTCCGCTGCGTTCCAGCGCCGCGCGCAGACGGCGCGCCAAGGCCAGCGTCAGCTCCTTTTCTTCGACGCCGGCAGCCAGAAGAGCGCCACGGTCGTCGCCGCCATGCGCGGGGTCAATCACCACCAGGAAACGCGGACGCGGCGCGACCGGCGCGAGCGCGGTCGCCTGCTTCGCTGGAGCGGTTGCGGATGTCGGCGGTTGCTGACCGGGCGCCGGCGATGCCGGAGGATGCGGTTGGGCGGCAATGGGCGCTTGCGGAGCGGCGGCCAGGGTGATGGTCCGGTTGTCGTCGGTAAACATGGCCAGGAGCGGCGCGGTGGCGGCGATGGTCAGTTCGGCGGCGCCGTTATGCTCGGCGAAACTTGCCGAGGTAATCAGCTTGTCGCCGAAGTTCTGCACCGCCGCGGCAGCGATAACCGGGTCTTTCGTAAACGTCATGCGCACGCGGCCCGGTTCGCTGGCGATGGACGGATTTACCGGCTTGCTGAAGTGCAGGACCAGCCGCGAGGGGTTGGCCTGAAGTTCGGCGCTGAAATCGGTGGCCGCCCCGCCGACAATCAAGCGCCGTGCCGGTTCGCGGAAGTCCACCGCCGAATTCAGCAGCCGGGGCAGGATTTGCGCCAGCCCATGTACCGGTACGAGCGCGACGCCGTTTTCGATCACGACGGGCGCGCTCATTTCCATGTTCTTGCCGCGGATCTTGACCTTGTTCTTGCCCGCCTGGAATTGTGATTCTTCCCCGCCAAATCGGAGCTTCCACTTGTCGCCGTCCTGCTTCGCCGTTGCCGCGCCCAGCGGCTGAACGACGTCGAGGAGCGACACATACTCACCTTTGTCGCGGTCACGAACGGCGACCGTGAATGAGTTCCGCGGCATATATACGGTGAGATGTTTTTCCTCCTGCGCACCCAGGAGGAGCGCGAGGCAACCGATGGCAAGGGCCCAACCGGGCCGGCGATGGAATTCAGGGAGCACGAAGGAACCATGTTCCGCGTGCGCATGGTGTTTTGGCAAGGAGGGATTGTTGTGTCCATGGTTCGGGGTCGTCGTGCGCCAGGCAAGCGGCTTACCGGCTCGAAACTTGATGTCTGGCGTGGGGTTTGTAACCAGCAAGCACGGGGGAAACTCAGGATTCAGCGGCTACATCGAACAATGAGCGAAAAACGAATGGTGCTTCGGGCCTAAGCGCAGAAAAAATGTTCGCTTCCAGCCCTCTGGTACCATCCAACTAAATGAGGATTTATGGCCCGCGAAAGCACTGAAGAATGCGGGTCGAACCGTGCCCGGTATCGGACCGCAGGAGTCCCTTGCGTTGCCCCAGACCGCCCCGTGGTGCAACCTCAACTATCTGTGACTCCTTACGGACGGAACCCGGCAGTGTTTTCGAATTGGCGCCGCTGTCTGTGCGTATTGGCGGCGGTCCTGTCGCTGACCCTTTCCACTTGGGCGCAGAACGAGAACGACGTTCACGTCACGCCGCGCGCCAAGCCCGCCGCGGACACACCCAAGCCCGGAGGCGCCGACCCGGCGCTCAAGACCCACACCCGGGCGATCAAAGTGGATGTTGACCTGGTCCTGGTCCCGGCTACCGTGACCGACCCGATGAACCGTCTGGTAACCGGCCTCGACCAGATCAATTTTGAACTCTACGAGAACGGCCAGCGGCAGGAAATCCGCCATTTCTCCAGCGAAGATGCGCCCATCTCGCTGGGTGTGATTTTCGACATGAGTGGCAGCATGGGCAACAAGATCGAAAAGGCGCGCGAGGCGGTCGTCGAGTTCTTTCGCACCGCCAACCCCGAAGACGAGTTCTTCATGATCGCCTTCTCCGACAAGCCGCAGCTCATCAGCGACTTCACCACTTCAATCGAGAAGATCCAGGGACAGCTCGTCTACACCATACCCCAGGGCCGTACCGCGCTGCTGGACGCCATCTACCTGGGTATCAATAAGATGAAGCAGGCCAAGCACCCGAAGAAGGCGCTGCTCATCATCAGCGACGGCGGCGACAATCACAGCCGCTACACCGAGAGTGAAATTCGCAACCTGGTAAAGGAAGCCGACGTCCAGATTTATGCCATCGGAATCTTCGATTCGTCGCCCGCGACCGAGGAAGAACGCACCGGCCCGGCCATGCTGTCGGAGGTCACCGACGTCACCGGTGGACGCACGTTTACCATCGACAACCCTAATGAATTGGCGGACGTCGCGACCAAGATCGGCATCGAACTACGCAACCAATATGTGCTCGGCTACCGTCCAAAGAACCCAGTGCGCGACGGCAAATGGCGCAAGCTCAAAGTGAAGCTGTTACCGCCCAAAGGACTGCCGCCGCTGCACATCTATTTCAAGACGGGATACTATGCTCCCACGGAATAAGTTCGTTCTGTTGCTCGCGGTGGTGCTGGTGCTGGCTGCATTATCCAGCGCGCAAGCGATTTTCACCGCGGTGCAGGCCCCGCAGTCGCAAAACGTTCCCCCGGCCAAGCCGGCCCAACCGCAGGCCGGCCAGCAACCGGCTGCTCCGCCGCAGCAGGCCGCCCCCAACCAGCCCGGAAATACGGTACAGGCCCCTCCCCAGCAGCAGCAGGGACAGGGCAAGGCCGTGGAACGTCAGGGCGAAGAAGGTTTCGTCATCCGGACGCGGGTCGAGGAAGTCACGCTCCACGCCACCGTGCTCGACGACAAGCACCGGCTGGTGAACGGCCTGACCAAGAAAGATTTCCAGGTTTACGAGAACGGGCAGTTGCAGCAGATCAAATCGTTCGACCGGCGCGACGTGCCGGTGGCGGTGGGGATCATCATCGACAACTCCGGCTCCATGCGCGACAAACGCCCGGCCGTGAACCGCGCGGCGCTCAATTTCGTGCGCTCCAGCAATCCGAGTGACGAAGTTTTCATCGTCAACTTCAACGACGAGTACTTCCTCGACCAGGACTTCACCGACAAGATTCCTCTACTGCAGGAAGCGCTCGATCGCATCGAGTCGCGTGGCGGCACCGCTCTTTATGACACGGTGGTCGCTTCCGCGGACCACCTGAAGAAGTACGCGCGGCTGGATAAGAAAGTCCTGCTGGTGGTGACCGATGGCGAGGACAATGTCAGCCGCGAGTCGCTGGAACAGGCCATCCGGATCTTGCAGGCGGACAACGGACCTACCGTCTACACGGTCGGAATTCTGGGCGAAGAAAAGCAGCGCCGGGCTAAGCGGGCTTTGACTGCTATGTCGGAACAGACCGGCGGCATTGCGTATTTCCCCAAGGATACTGCCGACGTGGAAAGGATTACCCAGGAAGTGGCGCACGACATCCGCAACCAGTACATCATCGGGTATGCGCCGACCACGCCGAAACAGGTGGGAGGCTATCGCACCGTGCGCGTCGAGGCGCGCTCTCCCGGCTACAAACGCCTGCTGGTGCGCACCCGCAGCGGCTACTATGCCAACCCGCAGGAGCAGGCGGCCTCCAGCGGTCCGGGAAAATAGACCCGCTATAGTCCGGATTATTACGGCGCGGCCTTCCTGGCTGCGCTTTTCTTCTTTGTCCCTCTCGGTACCCGTTACTCGTTACTCGGTACTCGTATAGAATCCGGGCCATGTTCTATCGCTCCGATCACCGGACGCCGGAGCAGATGCGTCCCGTCAATATCGTCCCTGAATTCATCACCACCGCCGAGGGCTCGGCGCTGATCGAAATCGGCAACACCCGCGTCATTTGCACCGCTTCGGTGGAAGAGTCGGTGCCCAACTGGATGCGCAACAGCGGGCGCGGCTGGGTCACCGGCGAGTTCGCCATGATTCCCCGCTCCACGCTCACGCGCACGCCGCGGGAGAGCGCTCGCGGCAGGATCGGTGGGCGCACGCACGAGATCCAGCGCCTGATCGGGCGCGCCTTGCGCTCCGTGGTGGACCTGAAGCAGCTCGGCGAACGCACCATCTGGATCGATTGCGACGTGATCCAGGCCGACGGAGGGACCCGCACCGCCTCCATTACCGGGGCCTTCATCGCGCTGGGAATGGCGATGCAGAAGCTGGTCGAGGCCGGCACGCTGTCGGCGGCGCCGCTGCGCGATTACCTCGCCGCCATCAGCGTGGGAGTTGTCGACGGCGAGGTCCTGCTCGACCTGAATTACGAAGAAGATTCGCGCGCCGAGGTGGACATGAATTTCGTCATGACCGGCGCCAAAAAGATGGTGGAAGTACAGGCCACGGCCGAGCGGCGTCCCTTCGACGACGAGCAGTTGCGCCGCATGCTGGAGCTGGCCAAGAAGGGCGTCGAATCCCTCATCGCCAAGCAGCAGGCGGT
>DAISJI010000001.1:0-2350 GCA_036821585.1 Terriglobales bacterium | reverse complement strand
AAAACCCCGCGCTGATCTTCGCCGAGATCGCGTGGCGCTGGGCGTTTGGCTCTGCCGCATGGATCCTGGTCATTCTCACGGTTCGCACCATTCTGGAGGGCATTGATGTAAGTGCCGCGGAAGTCGCGGTGACGCGCAGCAACGATGCCTATCTCATCGCCGACGCTATCGTCCGCATCCTGGTGCAGGTTTTGCCGCGGCTGGCGCACGCAATGCTGGTCGTGGTTCCGGCGTTGTCGGTTTTCTGGGTTGCGACGGCGACCATCGGCCGCGCCGCCACTTTAAGGTCTCTTTGTAGCGCTGGCTTCCAGCCGGCAGCGGGGTCCCCGACGCGTGCCGCTTTTGCACGCGACGGGGTGCAAGTTCCGCTGGCTTCCAGCCGGCGCGTCGCACCGCTCGTCGCCTTGCACGCCCTCCGCACCATCTTCACCCTCGCCACTTTGCTTGCCTATTTCGGCACCGTTCTGCTGGTTTCCGCGCAATTCACGCCCGACCTTGCACCGGCGCTGCTGCTGGCGTGGCTGTGTCTTGCCTTTTTCGTAGGATGTTTGTGGGGCATCGTGAACTGGTTCCTGGCCCTGGCGCCGATTTTCATCGTTCGCGAAGGATTTGGCGTTGGTAAAGCAATCTCGGCCTCCCTCGGCCTCTATCGCGACGCGCGCCGTGAGTACATGGCGATCGCTTCCTGGTTCGGATTGTTTCGCGGCGCGGCGCTGCTGTTTGCGATTGTGGCGGGATCGGCGGTGGTGGCGGCAGGGTCGGTGCGACTGGCGCTGGCGTGGTCGATTGTGGTCGCGCTGGCTTACTTTGCGTTTGCCGACTACCTCTATATTGCGCGGCTGGCCGCGTTCGTGGCGCTCGCCGCAGCGGGCGGGCATCCAGCAGAAGTCAGTATCCAACCGGTAACTCCACCGCCCGCGTCTTCCACCGAGAATCAAGCCTTGAAACTCGAAACTGAAACTTGAAACTGTTAATCTAGACCGTGGAAAACCAATCCATCGTCATCCTCGACTTCGGCTCGCAGTTCACGCAGCTCATCGCGCGCCGCATCCGCGAGCAAAACGTCTTCTCCGTCGTCCTTCCCTGCACCGCTTCCCTCGACGAAATCGAGTCGTATAAGCCCGTGGGTATCATTCTGTCCGGCGGTCCGAGCTCCGTATACGACGCCGACGCGCCTCCGGCCGACGACGGCGTCCTGCACCTTGGCCTGCCCGTGCTGGGCATTTGCTACGGCCTGCATTGGATGACCCACAAGCTCGGCGGCAAAGTCGTCGCCGGCAAGACGCGCGAGTACGGCCATGCGCAGGTAACGATTTCCGGCGACTCCCGGCTCTTCCGCGGACTGCCCGGCGAAATCAAGGTCTGGATGTCCCACGGAGACGAAGCGCGCGAACTGCCCGCCGGTTTTCAGCAGGTTGGGCACACGGCAAATGCTCTCGCGGCGATGGAAGACCCGCAGCGCCGCTACTGGGCGGTGCAATTCCATCCCGAAGTTCATCACACCCCCCTGGGCACGGAAGTGCTGAAGAATTTCGTTCTCGGCATCTGCGAGGCCCGGCCAAATTGGACGCCACAGCGGTTTATTGACGAATCCGTCCAACAAATCAAGGAGACCGTCGGCGAAGGCGGACACGCCATTTGCGCGCTCTCCGGCGGCGTGGATTCTTCGGTCGCGGCGACGCTGGTAGCGCGCGCCATCGGCAAACGGTTGACTTGCGTTTTCGTCAACAACGGCGTGCTGCGCAAGAACGAGTTCCAGAAAGTCCAGCGGACGTTGCGCGAGAAGCTTGGACTCAACGTCATCGCCGTGGACGCGACCAGGCGCTTCCTCGACAAGCTGGCGGGCGTCACCGAGCCGGAGAAGAAGCGCAAGATCATCGGCGCGGAATTCATCGCCGTGTTCGACGACGAGGCGGCCAAGATCATCGCCGGCGATGTGACCGTGGGCGGCCCCGAGTTCCTGGTGCAGGGCACGCTCTATCCCGACGTCATCGAGTCGCAGTCGGTGCGCGGACCGTCGGCCACCATCAAGAGCCACCACAACGTCGGCGGCCTGCCCGCGAACATGAAGCTCAAACTGATCGAGCCGCTCAAGGACCTCTTTAAGGACGAGGTGCGGCGCATCGGGCGCGATCTCGGCATGCCGGAAGAAATCCTGCAGCGCCAGCCCTTCCCCGGCCCCGGGCTGGCCGTGCGGATTCTGGGCGAGGTCACGGCCGAGCGGATTGCGCTGCTCCAGGAAGCTGACGACATCGTCGTCAGCGAAATCAAGGCCGCCGGACTGTACGGAAAGATCTGGCAATCGTTCGCCGTGCTGCTGCCGGTGATGTCGGTGGGCGTGATGGGCGAC